>JBDTYU010000254.1:0-7945 GCA_040005535.1 Ginsengibacter sp.
TGTATCCAATAACAATGGGCATCAGCAAGCAATTGATGCCGATATATGATAAACCTATGATTTATTATCCGCTAAGTTCATTAATGCTTGCGGGTATTAAAGAAATTCTCATAATTACTACTCCTGAAGATCAACAACAGTTTAAGCGCCTGCTTAATGATGGAACCCAATGGGGATGTAATTTACAATACGAGGTGCAGGAAAATCCTAATGGACTTGCACAGGCTTTTGTGATAGGAGAAAAATTTATAGGAACAGATTCTGTTGCATTAATATTGGGTGATAATATTTTTTACGGCAGCGGCTTTTCGCAACTTTTAAAAAAATCTTCTAAGCCAGATGGAGCAGTAATTTTTGCTTACTCTGTAAGTGATCCTGAAAGATATGGGGTAGTTGAATTTGATAAGGATTTTAATGCATTAAGTATTGAAGAAAAACCGGCAAATCCCAAATCAAATTATGCTGTGCCTGGTTTATATTTTTACGATAACACCGTTGTGAATATTGCCAAAAATATTGCACCATCTTCACGTGGAGAGTATGAAATTACTGACGTAAACCGTAAATATCTCTTAGATAAAAAATTGAAAGTTGCTGTACTTGACCGCGGATTTGCATGGCTTGATACGGGTACTTTTGAATCGCTTCATGATGCATCAGAATTCGTAAGGGTAATTGAAAAGCGCCAGGGTTTCAAAATCGGCTGTCTTGAAGAAATTGCTTACCGTATGGGATTTATTCATAAAGATCAATTAGACATTCTTTCCAAAAAATTTGAGAAAAGCGGATATGGTGAGTATCTAAAAAACATTGAAAGATAAAAATACGTTGTGAAGAGCTATGTTCCTTTAAAATTGACGCGATCACATATTTAATCTATACAGAAATAATCGCCGAAGACAGCCTTGATGAACAAAATAATAAACTAAAATTTTAAAAATAACAATGGCCATAACGAACAAAAACATATTTATTACAGGGGGTGCCGGATTTATTGCTAATACACTTATCAGAAACATGATCGGGAATAATAAGATTACTGTATACGATAATTTTCACAGGGATACGCTAACCGATAGTGGATACGCAAACCATCCTAATATTAAAATAGTAAAAGGAGATGTATTAGATAAAGAAGCCTTGATAAAAGCTATGAAAGGTGCTGATATTGTAGTACATGCCGCCGGGATAGCAGGAATTGATACCGTAATAAAAGATCCGGTACGAACGATGAATGTAAATATGATTGGTACCGCCAATACGCTGGAGGCTGCGAAATTGAATGAAATTAAAGGGCGTTTTATAGATTTTTCTACTTCAGAAATTTTTGGTTCAATGGCTTATAAACCTACAGAAGATAGTGATACGGTTTCCGGCTCTGCAGGTGAGGCCCGTTGGGTATATGCTGTAAGTAAACTGGCAGGTGAACATTTGTCTCATGCTTATTTTAAACAATATGCTTTGCCTGTAGTAACAGTACGGCCATTCAATGTGTATGGACCGGGGCAGACAGGTGAAGGAGCTTTACAGATTTTCATAAAAAGAGCTTTAAAAAATGAAGATATCTATATTAATGGGGATGGTTCTCAAATAAGGGCATGGTGTTATGTAGATGATTTCGTTGATTGCCTCCTGAGGTGCATAGAAGATCCAAAAGCAGTTGGCGAAAGTTTTAATCTTGGGAACGCGAGAGCAGTAATTACTACTTTAGGGCTTGCACAAACCATTTGCAGGGTATTAAAATCAGACTCTAAAATATTATTTAGAGATGAGCTTTCAGCAGATATTGAATTAAGAATACCTTCTGTAATAAAAACAGAAAAATTATTAGGTTTTAAAGCAAAAGTGGATCTGGATGAAGGCATTTTAAAAACAGCTGAATATTTTAAGACAATAACATAAGATGCCGATTGATAAATTCATTCCTTTAATGATCCCGGATATACAGCAACAGGATATAGATGCTGTTGTAAAAGTATTGCAATCCGGAATGCTTATACAGGGCGCCAAAGTAAAAGAACTTGAAAATAATATAGCAAAACATATAGGGGTAAAACATGCCATTGCAGTCTCCAACGGAACAGCATCTTTACATTTAGCATTAATAGCATTGGGCATTGGGAAGGGCGATGAAGTAATTGTTCCCGCACTTTCTTATATCGCTACAGCTAATGTGGTGGAGCTTGTAGGTGCCACTCCTATATTTGTAGATATTGATATCAAAACATTTAACATCAATACAAATCTTATTGAGGCTGCTATTACATCCAAAACGAAAGCAATATTACCCGTTCACGAATTTGGTTTGGCATGCGATATTACCACGGTTTGTGAACTTGCAAAAAAGCATAATTTATTAGTAATAGAAGATGCCGCATGTGCGTTGGGAGCCATTGAGATAGGGAAATTTGCAGGCACCTTTGGGAATGTTGGATCCTTTTCATTTCATCCACGCAAAGCCGTAACCAGCGGCGAAGGTGGAATGCTGGTGACTAATGATGATGAGTTAGCAAGAAAATTGAGAATCCTTCGTAACCATGGAATAGAAATTCTACATGGTAAAATGGAATTTGTAGAAGTGGGATTTAATTACAGGCTTACAGATTTTCAGGCGGCGCTCGTAAATAGCCAATTTCAAAGAATTGAATCAATTTTAAATTATAAGAATCAACTGTCCACTATTTATTTTATCAATCTGTCTAAGAATAAGCACTTGGAATTACCACAGGTTGGTATAGGCAAAACACATACCTGGCAATCTTTTCACATAGTATTAGAAGATAACATCGACAGAGATGCCCTGATTGAAAAGTTAAAACAAACTGGCATTGGAGTAAATTACGGAGCTCAATGCATACCATATCAATCATTTTATAAGGAAAAATACAATTTGGATTGCATAAAATTATATCCTAAGGCACTAAGGGCGTATCAACAAGGATTGGTATTACCGGTATATGAAAAACTTAATGAGAGTGATATAGAATTCGTTGCAGAAAAATTGAATAATTTAACTTGTAACGATTAATATTTATTTATTGATGGTTAACTTATAATACTATATACCTGATAGCCTCTATTCTACAATCGACCAGCAACAGCTTTTAAATAGTAATGATAAAGAGCTTATCCCTTTTAACTAATTTTGATAAAAATTTTCATGAAATTAGCAATAGCTGGAGCTGGAGAATTAGGAAAATTAGTTGCGCATCACGCTATAAATGATTCTAAATTTGAGATAGTTGGATATTACGATGATTTTAAAAAAGAACATGATTTTAACGGCTTCCCTTTATTAGGAAAAATAGACGACGCTTTTTTACATTTTGATTCTAATAGGTTTGATAAAATATTTATTGCTATTGGATATGCTCAAATGGCTGCACGCGAATTTTATTATAAAAAATTTAAAGCAAAAATTCCTTTAGCTAATATTATCCACACATCAAGCTACATTGACATAAGTTGTAAAATTGGGGAGGGAATATTTATTTTACCAGGATGCACTTTAGATTTTGGGGTGGAGGTTGGTGACAATGTATTGCTGAATACAGGAGTTACCATAGCACATCATACAAAAATTGGAACTAATGCCTTTATAGCTCCTGCAGTGCAAATGGCTGGCTTAATAACCATTGATGAAAATTGCTTCGTTGGTATAGGATCAACAATTAAGGATTGCATAAATATTGGTAAAAATTCTATAATTGGCGCCGGTGCCGTAGTTGTAAAAAACACATCAGAAAATTCAACTTCGATTGGAGTGCCGGCAAAGGAGATTTAATTTCTATCTAATAAATGAACCCGGATATTTCAAAACAAAATAGTGAGGCCAGGATATTGATAACGGGTGCCGGAGGCTTAATAGGAAGCGCTTTCTGCCGCTTTTTATATGAACATGGTTTTCCTATATTGGCATTGTATAGAAGTAAACCAAAAGAAAAATTATTATGGGATTATGCATGTATTAATATTGAAAAAGATGACCTGCAAAATCTTTTGTCTGATCAAAAATTTTTTGCAATAGTTCATTGTGCTGCTGTTATTCCCAATGATCAGTATAGTTATGAGAACTGCTATGATATAAATACAGTTATTGATAAAAAAATATCAGGCTATGCAATTGCAAATAAGATTAAAAAATTTATTTTCATTTCTACAACAAATATCTATGGCATTTCAGAAGAAGTAATTAATGAGGATACAGTATTGAAAATTAATAACTCATATAGCCAGGCCAAAATAAATTCAGAAGAACAATTTTTTAATATGAAGAAGACTGAAGTCATCGCCTTAAGAATTAATGCACCTTACTATTATTCTCAAAAAACAAATACAGTATTAAAGATTTTTATAAATAATATAGTGAAAGGAGAAGATATTTCGTATAATGGAACCGGGGCGAGGCAACAGGATTTTACACATGTAATGGATATTGCTGCCGCGGTGATGTGTTCGTTAAAAACAACTAAACCCGGTATTTATAATATAGCTTCGGGCCATCCCGTTAGCATGAAAAATTTAGCAGAATTAATATTATCAAGAGTACCTGATTCTAAAAGTAAAATATTCTCTTCGGGCCTGCCTGATGTACAGGAAAATCACAAAGCACTTTTTGATATTACGAAAGCAAAAAAAGAATTAAGCTGGCGACCTTCAATATCATTAAGCGAAGGCATTGATGAATGGATTAAATATTTAAAACAATGATGATAGGAGTTTTTTCCGATGCACATGGTAATGAGGTTGGGTTTTATAAATGTTATGATTTCCTGTTAAAGCATTCAGACGTTATATATTATTTAGGAGATGCGGTTGGGTATTTTCCTTTATCAAATAATATTATTGATACCTTAAGAACAAATAATATTAATTGTTTAAAAGGTAACCACGATGCAATGTTGTTGGGAGAACTGCAATATGAATATAATCTGGAAGAAATTTTTCAGCTAGAGAAATCTGGAAATGCAATAAGTGTGGAAAATCTGAATTTTCTAAAAGATTTGAAATCTGAAATAAAAATAATTGCAGATAATAGAAATTTGCTTTTCGTTCATGGTAGTCCGGAGGATCCTTTAAAGGGATATGTTTATCAGGATGCAGAAATTAACTCCTTTGATAAATTGCCTTATGATGCAATTTTCATGGGACATACACACAGGTCTTTTATTAAAAAAGCAGGTAGAAAAAATATTGTAAATGTTGGCTCCTGTGGGTTGCCAAGGGATGTAGGCAATCAACTTACCGTTGTACTTTATGATACCTTAAACAATGAAGCATCTATTAAGGAATTTGAAATGAATGTAAAAGAAGTAATAAAAAAGTATAGCTCTAAAATTCATCCGTCAGTCAGTGATGTGCTGAATAGAAATAATAAAATCTTTAATAATGAATGATATTTCCGTATTGGTTACCGGGATTGGGGGAAGCGGAATTGGCAGCCAGATTTTAAAAGCCTTAAAATTGTCTGCGTTGCCATTAAACCTTATTGGTACTGACACAACAAATATAAGTACTGGCGTACAGGAAGTACATCATTTTTACAAAGTTCCATTTGCAAATGATACGGGCTTTATTAACGAAATTCTTAAAATTTGTAAATCTGAATTTATAAAAATTATTTTTCCGGGCTCTGAACCGGAGTTGATAATATTTAGTAAGCACCGGCATCTTTTTATTGAACAGGGTATTACTATGCCAATTAATACAGAAGAAGTTATTGACACTTGCCTTGATAAATTTAGAACCAACATTTTTTTATCAGAAAATGGCTTTTCATTTCCAAAGACATTTAAAATAACTAAAATTGAGGAAGTTACCGACCTTGATTATTACCCGGTAATTATAAAACCAAATACGGGTGGAAGTGGTTCTAGTGGCGTTATGATTGCTCAAAATAAAGAAGAGCTGTTCTCGTTTGTTGCTTTTTTACTAAACATTTCTCAGGATTTGGTAGTACAGCAATACGTGGGTAATGCAGAAAGTGAATATACGGTTGGTGTCATCACTTCGCTCGAAGGGGAATTTATAAATTCTATTGCAGTGCATCGTATAATTGAAAATGGGTTGGGAAATAAAATGAAAGTAAAAAATAATACAGGAAGAACAGAGTTAGGAAAAAACCTTGTGGTGAGCAGTGGCATTTCTCAAGGTGCTGTTGGAAAATTTGCTAAAGTAACAGAACAGTGCGAGCAGATAGCTAAAAAACTAAAATCAAAAGGTCCTTTAAATATTCAATGCCGGTTTGTAGAAGGAACGGTATTCGTTTTTGAAATCAACCCAAGATACTCTGGCACCACTCCTTTGCGGGCTATGGTTGGCTTTAATGAACCTGAATTGATGATTCGTAAATATGTATTAGGCGAAAACATAGAAGCAAATTTTTCATTTCCCGAAAAAGTAATTATGCGAACCTTAAAGGAAGTAATGTTGTGAAAATCTTCGTAATGACACTTATTAAGTTGTTTAAAAAAAGAGGAATTATGGATTAAACCCAGATGAGTAATCCTCTAAAAAAATGAAAGCAAATGGTAACAAATGCATAATAACACCTTAAGCCATGAACATTTTATTTCTTCCTACTAATATTGCTTCGGTGCCTTCAATAACGGCAACCGCACTAAATAAATTAGAAGGAATAAATGCAAGAAATATAATTGAAAAAAACCATAAATATCAAACTACCAATAAAACTACAGTTGTACTTGCGCAAAGATATTATAACCGCTTTCATCCACTGAAATGGCTCAATTCAAGATGGGAATATGGGAAAGAATTAAAAAAATGGATCGAATGGGCAGATGTATTACACTATGTATGCGGGCCCGCATTTAGCAATGGTGTGGATTTAAAATGGGCTACGGCAAAAAACAAAACTATCATAATAGAATGGGTCGGCAGCGATATAAGGGATCCTGAAATCTTGTTCAAAATAAATCCTTACTATAGTAAGGTTTTTAATAATGGATATGAATATAAAAAATTAGAAGAAACAAATAATAAAAAAGAAGTGCAAAAAATGTTTGCGAAAGCAAAGGCTATCGTAAACATTTCTCCGGAAATAAGTTTGTTCTTAGATAAAAGATTATTTCCCGAATATAATATTTTATATCAACGATTAAATCTTAAAAACTTTTTGCCACAATATCCATCTATAAATAACCTTAAACCGTTAATAATTCATTCGCCGTCTGCAAAAAATGCAAAAGGGACTAATTTAATTATGCCGATAATAGAAGAGTTGAAAAAAGAATTCAATTTTGAATTTGTATTATTACATAATATGCGCAGAGAAAAAGTGCTGGAAATAATGCATAATGCAGATATTTTTTTAGACCAAATAATATGTGGTGGATATGGTATGGCTACTACCGAAGCAATGGCTTTTGGTAAGCCGGTAATGTGTTATATAATGCCGGAATTATTTGATGCCGGCTTACCAAAAGAATTTCCGGTAGTGAATACAAACCCGGATAATTTAAAGGAGCAATTAATAAAATTAATTACCAGTCCACAACTCCGTCATGATATAGGGAAGCAAAGCCGGCTCTATGCTGAAAAGTATTTTGATGCTAGTACGATTGCCTTGCAGTTAGTAGAAATTTATAAAGAAGCTTTAGAAAAAAGAGGAAACTAAATGCTTAAGCATCTGAAACAATTAGCTGGAGATTCTCTTATATATGGGCTCTCAGGTATAGTAAGTAAGATGATAGGTATTTTTTTAGTTCCCGTTTATACTCGTTTGTTTTTGCCCGATGATTATGGAATTATTAACTTAATTAACACTACTTTTTTTTTGATAGGAATTTTGGTTGTTTGTGGTTTAGATAATTCTGCAGCGAGATGGTTTTATGATTCCAAAGAAGTAACCGATCATAAAAAATCATTTAGCAGTTATATATGGTTTCAATTTGTAATTGCTATAATACTAAGTTGTTCGATTATT
>JBDTYU010000255.1:0-1988 GCA_040005535.1 Ginsengibacter sp.
CAGCCCGGGCTGTACGCTACAAGTCCGGCGCAAAGCTATGCTGCCCTGCCACACTCAGCTTGTCGAAGTGCTTCACCGTGCTTTCCACTTCCATCCCGAAGCCCTTCAACTATAGATTATATAATGAACAAAGGCATCATGCTTTATTAATTATTCCCAATCGATTATTAACAGCCTCAAATATTTTTAACCCTGTCATATATTCAGAACTCTCAATTAACTATAAAAATAAAAATGAAATATCTCCTGCAATCTTTTCGCATAGCCTTATTGATAACAACCTGTATTTCTGTATCATTCTCTCAAAAAAGAGAAATAGTACAAGTTGTAAAAACAGCAAAAGAAAATAAGATTAATATTTTTATCGGAAATAAATTATTTACCAGTTTTCTATATCCTGACAGTTTGGAAAAACCGGTTCTGTGTCCTGTACATGCAGCCGATGGAACTATCGTTACAAGAGGATTTCCCTTAAATAATCAACCTGGAGATCCCACCGATCATCCACATCATATAGGTATTTGGTTCACTTTTGAAAATGTAAACGGGCTCGACTTTTGGAATAATTCGTATGCTATACCAAAAGAAAAAAAACATCTATACGGGTGGATTAGAACCGGTCATATTCTTGAAATTTCCGGTGGTACAAAAGGAATACTTTCCTATCATGCCAACTGGGTTAATCAGCAAAAAGATGTATTGCTCGAAGAAACTACCCGCCTGGAATTTAGCGGAACAATTCATCAACGCATTATAGACAGGTTAACGATTTTGAAAGCAGATACAACAGTTCTTTTTACTGATGCCAAAGATGGTTTATATGGTATAAGACTGGCTCATGCATTACAAATACCAACCGATAAGGACCAGGAATTTAAAGACGATAAAGGCAATGTAACAATAATAAAAGGTGGAACAGACCATGTTGCTAATGGTAATTACTTAACCAGTGAAGGCAGGCATGGCGATAGTGCCTGGAGTACAAGAGGCAGGTGGTGCAAAGTGTATGGAAAAATGGGAAAAGATTCAATAAGCATTACCATCATTGATAACCCGAAGAATCCCAACTACCCAACTTTCTGGCATGCCCGGGGCTATGGTTTATTCTCAGCCAATCCTCTTGGAGAAAAAATATTTACCAATGGAAAATCATTTCGAAATCTTCAGCTGCAAAAAGGGGAATCGGTTAGTTTTCGTTTTAGAATAATTATAGATGAAGGAAAAAAATCTATATCTGTTAAAGACTTGAATAAGTTAGCAGATGACTTTGCAAAAGAGAAGTAAAATTTTCAATTTATATTGATGTAACTATTTTTCCATCACCACTACTCCTTCCAAATCGTAATCAAATGCATTCGTGATTTTTACATGCACAAAATCGCCCGAATGTAATTTATTTTCAGAATGAATAATGACTTCGTTATCTACTTCAACACTGTCAAACTCCGTACGCCCGAGATATTTTCCTGCTTCTTTTTTATCAATGATTACTTTGAATATTTGTCCAATTTTATTTGTATTCTTTTTATAAGAAATTTCCTGCTGCACTTCCATAATCTCTTGTGCTCTTTGCTCTTTTACTTCTTCATCTACATCGTTTACCAGTCCATAAGCCGAAGTATTTTCTTCGTGGGAATAAGTGAAAATACCAACGCGGTCAAATTGTATTTTTTTAAGAAATGTTTTTAATTCTTCAACATCATCCTGTGTTTCACCCGGAAAACCTGCGATGAGCGTGGTTCTTAAGCAAATACCTGGTATCTTATATCGTATTTCACCTATAATGTTTTCCATCTCTTCCCTGGTGATTTGCCTTTTCATAGCTTTAAGCATTTTATTGCTGGCATGTTGTAAAGGCATATCGAGATAATTACAGATATTTTCACGTTCCTTCATGGCATCAATTATTTCAATTGGAAATTTTGAAGGATATGCATAATGTAATCTTATCCATTCCAATCCGGGAATATCCGCAAGTGCATGCAACA
>JBDTYU010000256.1:0-2166 GCA_040005535.1 Ginsengibacter sp.
GCAAGCATTGTAGTTAATATAAAACCAGCAATTAATGAAATCATAGAAACTGCAATTTGCCAGCCGGGTACACTTCCGGAAGGTATGCGTGCCATCATAACAATCGGAGAAGAAAAAGGGATCATGCTGCCCCAAACAGAAATGGGGGCATCAGGCTTACCGGCAGCAGTTGTCATAATAACAAAAGATAAAACGATAGGCATTGTTATTGGCAGCATTAGTGATTGCGCTTCCTGAGGATCTTCGTTTACAACACTCCCAACTGCCGCAAATAATGAAGCATAAAATAAATAACCTGCAATAAAATAAAACAGGAAGCATGGAATTATAAGCCCCCACGGAGCCTCAAGAATTTCATTTTTTGTATTTAAAAAATTAAACGCCGCAGTATTATTTGCACCGGCAGGCCCCATTGAAGTATTCATAGACTGAGCATGTTGAAGCACATCATGCGATAGAAATGAAGAGGCAAGAGAAGACAATCCCACAATGAGTACAATCCATATAAGAAGCTGGGTAAGACCCACAGCAGCAATGCCTATAATTTTCCCCATCATTAATTGAAAGGGTTTTACCGAACTAATAATTACTTCCGCTATACGATTCATTTTCTCTTCCATAACTCCACGCATTACTGCAGCTCCATAAATAAATAAAGTTATATAAATTAGTATTCCACTGCCAAAGCCAATACCATAGGATAATCCGGAATTTGATCTTTCTGTTTTGTTCCCTTGTTTTATTACCGTGCTGAATTTATAAAGTTGTTCCTCATCTATGCCGTTAATAGAATCCAATACTTTTTTATTAATATTATTTTCAAGAAAAGCTTTATTACGAATGGCTGTATTTATCTGGCCTTTTATTTTTCCTTCTGCGTCTATGCCTAACTGTTTTTCGGAGATCAAAGAAATTGAATCCTGAGGTGAAGCATATTTATCAGGGATCTGTAATAAGCCGGAGAAGCCTTTCTCTTTAAAATTATTTGCATTTACATCCTGCGGAAATTCATAAGTAATTATCTTGTCGCTTTGAAAACTATTTTTGAAAATCCCATTGTCATCCTTTACTGCTATTTTTTCCCTGTCAACACTTTTTATTGAAAAATATGCTGATGCTGCAATGAAGCCAATAAAAAAAAGGGGGAGTAATATTGTAGAAAGTATAAAAGTCTTGTTTCTTACTCTGGTAAAATATTCTCTTTTAATAACCAGCCATATTTTATTCATATCAAATTAATTGGTGTTTCTAATTCACGGTTTCAAACTGCCTTGAAACTTTTGTGTCTTCAACTTTCTTAATAAAAATATCATTGAGTGATGGCAATATTTCATTGAATGAAATTATACTTGCACCGTGTGATAAAAATTGTTGTAATACCGCAGCAGGATTATAGCCGTCATTGATTTTCACAGTTAAAAAATTTTCTTTTGAACTTACAATTTCAAATATATCATTAGGAAAAGGTTGAGGAATTTCATCGAAACCAACTTTGAAAATATTCTCTTTGCAATCGTACTTGATTTGTTTTACACTACCATCTAAAATTTTTTTTCCTTTGTTCACTAAAACAATTTTATCACAAATTTCTTCAACCTGTTCCATTCTGTGTGTGCTGAATATAATGGTTGTGCCCTTTTGAGCAAGCTTGAAAATTTCGTCTTTTATTAAATTGGTGTTCACAGGATCCAGCCCGCTGAAAGGTTCATCAAGAATAAGAAGCCGGGGCTCATGCAATACGGTTATAACAAATTGAAGTTTTTGACTCATACCTTTGCTTAAGTCATCCACTTTCTTATTCCACCAGCTTTGCATTTCAAATTTTACAAACCAATCTTTTACTTTTTTGATTGCATCGGTGCGGCTCATTCCTTTAAGCATAGCTAGATATAATGCCTGCTCGCCAATTTTCATTTTTTTATATAAACCTCTTTCTTCCGGCATATAGCCAATCTTTGGAATGTCTTTCGTTGGATCAAATTTTTTACCTTCAAATAAAATACTTCCACTATCAGGATAAAATATTCCTGTAATCATTCGCAATAGAGTTGTTTTGCCTGCACCGTTTGGCCCCAATAAGCCGAATATACTACCTGGAGGAATAGAAAAACTTATATCATCCACGGCCTTTTGTGTAGCATAATATTTTTTAAGATTTTGTAATTC
>JBDTYU010000257.1:0-8092 GCA_040005535.1 Ginsengibacter sp.
GTTAAATTGATCAGCAGCAAAACTGCCTTTAAAATTTAAATTGTCTGCTTTAGTTATATTAAGTAATTCGCTTGTCGTAAACCTGGAGTATGATTGTGATGATAAATGGGTTATAGGTAAAACAAGCGCAAAAAATAAAATAAGCTTCATGATGATTTTTTGAATGTTATCAATAAGATCCATCTCTTATACGTAGGCCATAATTTCAGGGAGAATCAATCTGTATTAATCTAATAAAATTTGAATTGATATTTATTGCAACGTCAGATTCAATAATTCTTCCTGAAAATCATAAAATACCTGCCGCAAATTGCTTTTGGCATCCGTTCCGTAATTTATTAAAAATGCATGGTAACAAATCTGTTTGGGAAATAAAATATGTTTGCAGTATACCCTAAATCTCTTCCTGAGTGGAGTGCAGATGGTTTTTAAATGACAATGTGATAAATTATATAATGACAAACAACCATGAATTTATTAATATACTTTTGACACACTGAAAATATTATTAAAGAAGTCAAGCCTTATAAGTGAAATAAGCGAGAAAGACCGACAGCTATTTTTTGAAACCTTGCGGCAACGAATACATGAAAAAAAGAAAAATATTATGGTAAGTAAACAAGGGCACTCATGAAGTCAGCAATACCTGCTGCGCTATCGGGCGCTATGGAATATCAACTGCAAATTTATTTTGCCGGGACACAAAATATAAAACCTCAACTGCCTGTATCATTTGAAGAACTGGAACAAAAAGCCAGTGAAGTAATGAAACCAGAAGCCTTTGCATATATAGCCGGAGGGGCCGGCGCAGAAACCACTATAATCAATAACAAAGAGGCTTTTAATAAATGGCAAATTGTGCCACGCATGATGGGTGATGTATCAGAGCGCACAATTGCAATTGAATTGTTTGGTACAAAATTACCAACGCCTGTTTTACTTGCGCCCGTGGGTGTTTTATCAATTGCACATCCTGAAGCTGAACTTGCTGTTGCCCGTGCAGCCAAAGCTTTGCGGGTACCACAGATAGTGAGTACCGTATCTTCAAAAACAATTGAAGAAATAGCAGGTGTGCATGGTGAGCATCCGCATTGGTTTCAGTTGTACTGGGGGCGGGATAATGATTTTACCCGCAGCATCATAAGCCGTGCAGAAAAAGCAGGATATAGTGCAATAGTTGTTACTCTCGACACAAGATTATTTGCCTGGCGTGAACGTGATATACAAAATGCTTACTTACCCTTTTTGTATGGAGAAGGATTAGCAAATTATTTTTCTGATCCTGTTTTTCTTGGTGCAGTTAATGATCCTGAAAAAAATAAGATGCAAACAATGATGCATTTTGCAAATTGTTTTTCCAACCCTTCCTCTGCATGGAACGATCTTTCCGTTATTAGAAACTGTACAAAATTGCCTGTTATCCTTAAAGGTATTCAGCATCCGGACGATGCGAAAAAAGCAATAGATCATGGTGCAGACGGAATTATTGTATCAAACCATGGGGGGCGCCAAATGGATGGCGGTATAGGTGCACTCGATACATTGGCTGTTATTGCCGATGCTGTTGGCGATAAAACTACAATATTGTTTGACAGTGGAATTCGTCGTGGGGCCGATGTTTTTAAAGCAATGGCGTTAGGTGCTAAAGCAGTTCTTATTGGCCGGCCGTATGCTTATGGTCTGGCTCTTGCTGGTGAGCAGGGTGTAAAAGAGGTACTTGCAAATTTGCTCGCAGACGTTGATCTCACCCTTGGTCTTGCAGGTTGTAATTCCTGGGCAGATGTTACAAGAGATAAACTACAGCATTGCGTTCCCCAATAAGAAGGAGCAATTATATTTATAGTTGCGTTTCTTATTTTAGTATTTGCTTGTGCGATGAATACCAAATAATTTTACCGTTTTTTATTGCATTGTCATCTTCGTAATTGGCAGAATCTACTTTGCCCGATTTATAAGTATCAATTTCTTTATACCACACATTTATATAATCGCTTGTGTCTTTTACTGAGTGGTTCTTAAGCCATACATCCATTTTGATTACAACAGAGCTAAGGCTGTCTCTTGCATGCATCCAGTTATTCATCAGGGAATCAGTGAGGCCGCTAAATTTAAAACCATCTGAACCATTGACATACATGCTGTCGCCCATAGTATTTCTCATTGCTTTAAGATCACCGTTTTCCCAATATTTATATGAGTTAAGCACCAGCAATAAATCTGAATCGGATACATTATTGTTGAAGTTGGTAGCATAGCCTGCTTCATAAGGTAATTTGATGGTACCCGCAGTTGCGGTGTTGCTTTTGTTTTCTTCTTTGCTGTCACAGGCTGCAATACAGCATGATAATACAAGAAAGCTTAGAATGTACTTTTTCATTTTTTATTTTATTTGGTTTAAAGAAAAATTTATTTGTGATAATCGATTTATGCTGATGATTTATGAGAGGTAAGCAGAAGGCAAAATATAGGATTTTTAAAATTGAAGAGTAAGATAAAACTTTTTTTGAAAGAGATATTTTTTTGATGAAAATAATATTCACATGCAGGAGATAATTTCGTTTTCAAATAAAACTCATGCTCCAGCAGCAGTAGCTCTACCAAATCCTACAGATTTTAAGCATCTCCATTGTTGAAAAAATGCCCATAAATCAACAGTTTCAGAAAACTCAATTACAATATTTCAAAGAACAAAATCATAGGCAACTGAATATGTTTGATTAAAATCAAAACGCTAATTATGCGATATAATTATTAATTTCAAAATAAAAGTTCCATCCTCCCCCTCAATTATAAATTATCTATGAATAACATATTAATCCTTTCAACTCAAAGATTTTTTATGACCTGTGAGGTCCTCCTAATAAAATCAACCTCAATAATTTTTCAAATACTTTCACCTTAAATATTTATTATGAACAAGGTTAACGGCATCGGCGGTATTTTTTTTGAATGTAAAAACGTTGAACTGATAAAAGAATGGTATTCTAAAACCTGGGAATTAAATGTGATGAATACGGGTCTATGTTTGAATGGATCCGGGCAGACAATGGACAAAAGGGATATACACAATGGTCACCTTTTGATGATGCAACAAAATATTTTACGCCATCTTCAAAAGAATTTATGATCAATTACCGGGTAGATAATATTGAAGCACTTGTGAAAGAATTAAAACAGGATGGAATAAATGTTTTGGGTGAAATTGAAACATTTGAATATGGGAAGTTTGTTCACATACTTGATCCTGAAAATAATAAGATAGAATTGTGGGAACCTGTTGATATTGAATTTAAAAAAACAGCATCTGCAATTACAAAATAAAGAATGTGCGGTTGTTCTGTGTTCAACAACTAAATTTTTATTTTGAAATGTATAAACACTATGTCAAAAATCATTCAAATATTTTTTATAGTAAGTGCCTTCATTTATTCTTCTTGCACTCACACAAAATATAAAGAGCCTACCATAAAAATAAAAACCAACTTTGGTGATATCATTGTTGAATTGTATCCTGAAAAAGCTCCAAAGACCGTATCTGCATTTTTGTCTTATGTTGATTCAGGATATTATAAAAACAGTTCTTTCTATCGTGTGCTGAAAGAAGAAGACCAGCCTTCCAATGCTTTTAAATCTAATTTGATACAAGGCGGTATATGGCAATCCCAAAATAAAAAACAATTGAGTCTTTCCGGCATCCCTCATGAAACAACAAAACAAACGGGACTACTTCATAAAGATGGCGCTATCTCTTTAGCACGTAATGCGCCCGGAACTGCCAATACAGAATTTTTTATTGTAATCGGCGATCAACCTGCGTATGATTATGGTGGGGCTGCAAATCCGGATGGTCAAGGCTTTGCTGCTTTTGGCAAAGTGATAAAGGGAATGGATGTGGTTAAACAAATTCATCATCAGCCTGATAATGAAACAAACTTTACACCGCCATTAGCGATAATCAACATTGTGAGAATGTGAAGTTTTTTATAAAAGCAAACAAATATTTAAAAACTAAACAGTTTACGGAAACCTTTTTTTATTCTCCGCTTTTACTTCATTTAAAATAGAAATGAAACGCTGTATATTAGGATCATAACCTCCGGCATTTTTTATAATCTTTCCGGTTTCATCTGTAAAAATATAAAGCGGTTGTGCATTTGAATTGGCAATGGTTGCTTCGAAATCGAGGTTCTTTGCTCCTACATTATTTATGGAAGACTGATCAAATTTTGAAATGTATTTTTCATTTTCCGGTAGTGTTCTTTTTTCATCAACATATAGAGACGCTACTACAAAATCATCATGCAGCATTTTACTTACTTCAGGTTTTGATAAAACTTCACTTTCCATTTTGCGGCAATTAGCGCAGCTATGCCCTGTAAAATCTATCATCACCGGTTTATTCATTTTTTTTGCTGCATCAAGTGCTTCATCAAAATCAAAAAAAGTTTCGACGCCGGGAATTTCAGATTGAAGAATATCAGTATATTTTTTTGGCCTTATATAAGAAATCTTTGAGTTAGCATTTGATGATTCATTATTTGAATTGATCTGGCTGTTTCTTATAAGTTTTTCAATATTAAAATCCTGTGTCTTATTTTCAGGAAGCCAGCCGCTGATTCCATTTAGAGGTGCGCCCCATAATCCGGGAATCATATAAACAGTGAATGCAAGAGGGATGATGGCAAAAATTAATCTCGTTACAGAAAGATAAGGTACGTCGTAATCATTTAAAGGTAAATGATCATCATGCCTGAATTTTAGTTTGCCCAAAAGATAAAAACCAAGTAATGCAAAAATTATAATCCATAAAGAAAGATAGACTTCCCGGTCGAGCAAATGCCAATGGTAAACAAGATCGGCATTAGATAAAAACTTTAATGCCATTGCAATTTCAATAAACCCAAAACAAACTTTCAATGTATTTAACCATCCACCCGATTTTGCAATTTTATTAAGTAAGCCGGGGAAGAAAGCAAAGAAGGCAAATGGCAATGCGATGGCTATGGAAAATCCAAGAAATCCTATAACCGGGCCCAGGCGCTCCCTTTGCTGAGTAACATCCACCAATAAATTTCCAATGAAAGGGGCTGTACATGAAAAGGACACCAGTACAAGTGTAAGCGCCATAAAGAAAATTCCGGAAAAGCTGTTGTGGCTTGCCTTTGAATCTATTTTGTTTGTCCAGGAAGCAGGCAATGTAATCTCAAAGGCGCCCAAAAATGATACACCGAAAACAATGAATAGTATAAATACAAAAATATTAAATACAGCACTCGTTGAGATCTGGTACAAAGTGTTTTTTCCAAAAATCAATGTAAGCAGAAAAGCGAAAACAGTAAATATTCCGATGATGGATATAGAATAAAGTGTTGCATTTTTTATCCCCTGCGCCCGCGATTGGCTTCGCTTTAAGAAGAAGCTAACGGTAACAGGAAACATTGCATAAAGGCATGGTTGCAAAACAGAAATAAATCCCCAGCGTAACCCGTCAAGAAAAGTATGGGTTAAAGTTTTATGTGTGGCCTGTACTGTTTGTGCATCTGCACTCGTGCACAAGACAAGCATAGCAATAAAAGACAAAATAACTGCAACTAAGAATCTAAAGATCTTCATGACAAGAGATTAAAAAAATAGGATAACAGTTAAGTTATCCTATTTAAAATTATTGTATAAATTTTATTTTAAAGCGTTATATCAAACCCAACAGTCTTTGGTGGCAGGCATTGTTTATCATTGCAAACCATATATTCAATTGTACCTGAAACTTTTTTAGTGCCGGGAGCTACTTTTACTCTTTGTACAAAGTCTACATTTTGCTCAAAGAACTTTTGATTAACCTTAAATTCCTTTTCAAAAAGCGTTTTGATTTTCCCAATCTCTTTTGCCTTTCCCACAACCTTTGCATTTGAAAAAGTAAGAGCAGTGGCCTGGGCACCGCCATCGGGATTGTAAATGGAATATATATGCCATCTTGATTCAACAGATGTTTTTATATGGATTTCGTATTGATTATTACCTTTCTTTACGGTGCTGTAACTAAATTTTGCAGGGTTAAGTATCTGGGCAAATGAAGTATAAATTATCAAAGAAGCTAAAAGGGTAAAAGTAAATTTTTTCATACTGTCTATTTATACAAAAGTATAAGATTAAATACGGGAATTCATTACTAAGGGTTTCTGTGTAAATTGTTTTAACGTTAGTTTATAGAAAATAATTGTGAGAATATTTCTTTCCCATCAGTATTACCGAGTAAAGTGCTGCATGCTCTCTCAGGATGAGGCATAAGCCCAAAAACATTTCTTTCTTTATTGCAAATACCGGCGATATTATTAGAAGATCCATTAGGTGAATAATCAACATTTACCAATCCCTCTTCATTACAATAACGAAAAATAACCTGGCCTTCATCCCGGATTTCATTAAGAATTTCTTCACTTGCATAATATCTGCCTTCGCCATGAGCAACCGGTATTTTTAAAACATGTCTTTTCCCGTCTTTTCTCTCACCGGTAATAAAAACATTTTTACAAACGAATTGCATATTTGCATTTCTTAAAAGCACACCGGGAAGCAATCCGCTTTCACAAAGTATTTGGAAACCGTTACAAACTCCCAAAACTTTTCCTCCGTTATTTGCAAATCCGGTCACGCTTTGCATCATTGGGCTAAACCTTGCAATAGCGCCGCATCTTAAATAATCTCCGTAACTAAAACCACCTGGCAACACAATACAATCTTCTATATTGAACATGCTTAAATCTTTATCCTTATGCCACAGGCAAACTACTTCTTGTTGTAGTTCAGTCTTCAAAGCTTCTATCATATCTCTATCGCAATTGGAACCGGGAAAAATAACAACACCAAATTTCATTGTTGAGTTTTTTAATGATTTCGAATGCAAAAATACTGCGTTTTATTTTTTTAAATAAGTCATATAGATTACAAAAGCGACCATAATCCAGTGTACAATAAGAGGAATCCATTTTTTATAAGGATAAAAAAAGAAACAAGCTATAAACGCTGAAAGTGGTACAGTTGCCAAAATCCAATATTGAAAATTAAGACTGCTGTTAATAAAGGGAATAAATAAAGCAACAATAACATAAAGAATCATAAGCCCCCAACTTTTACGAACCTGCACAATTTGCCGTCTCGCATGCCACTGAACAAAAAAACCGCCCGCTACAGCAGCAATCAATATTATTAACATGCCCGTGTATTGTGAATTGTTATGTGCGAACAAGGGATAATTAAATACAATGCCCGAAACGTGAAAGCTGTATAATTTATTAGTGAGGAACAAAAAAGCAAACAAAAAATACCATGGAGTAGCAATGCCTAAAATAGCAATAAACCATTCTGCAATTCTTGGTGGCCGGGTAATAACTAAAGCAAAAATAATAAGCAGCGAAAAGGCAAGCGAAGGAAAATAAAAAAATGTTGTTATACCTATTACAATTCCAATATTATAAAGAGTAGATTTTGCATTTGGATTGTTATACAAGCTGCTCATTTTTGCCCACACCCAAATGAGTAAAGTATTTATTACTAACGGAGCGCTTAATACATTCCATTCAGCAAAAAAAGAGGTGATAAGCAAATAACTCATTGCCGGCAGATAATTTGGCTTTTGCATAAGCCTTCTGTTATTAAGTAACCTGTTAAAGCTTATTGCCTGCGTGTATAATAAAAAATAGGTAATGATAGTATAGCTTACAGGGTATCCATCGAATACAAGTTTAAGATTAATAAGAATGCGGTTGTAAAGGAAACCATCAGATTTTTGTATAACAGGAACCTGGGGCGAAATAAACCATTTTAGCTTCAGAAGCAAACCATATATAAGAAGCATGAAAGTATTAAAAGGATTGTTAGCCCTGAAAGTGCCGGTCACAAGAGAGAGTTAATTTAGACAAAAATAAAAAATTAAAAATGGCTAACACTATAACTCTTCCAGAGAGAAAATATTATGTATAGATTTTATTCCTCTTTCGGAGAGATTAGGGTAAGGTTATGGATATTCAATCTTTGCAAAACAAATATAATTCCTGTAAGTACAAGGCACAATAATTTGGTAAGTGCTCACTTGTTT
>JBDTYU010000258.1:0-7468 GCA_040005535.1 Ginsengibacter sp.
AAAAATTTGTAACTTTTATTTGTAGAATACGTTATAAAGAAAATCTTTTTATGAAACCTTTTTTCATTATTATGTTTATAGTCATTTGCTCGTCAGTTTTTGCGCAGCAAACTATCATAAACGATAAGAATGCTGAAGTAAGAAGTGTGATCACTTTTTCAGGTATTAAAGTTTCCGGGGGTATTGATGTGTTTTTATCCCAAGCTGACAGCTATTCATTAGCAGTAAGTGCGGATGAAGAAAAGTATAGGGATAATATTAAAACAGAAGTAAAGAATGGAGTACTTGTTATTTCTTATGGTAATGATCACTTTGGCTGGAGTTCCGGAGATAAAAAACTGCGTGCATATGTTTCCTTTAAATCTTTGGAAAGTCTGGAGGCTTCCGGAGCATGCGATCTAAGTATAGCCGGTACTTTAAATGCGAATAGTATGCTGATTAAGCTTTCGGGTGCATCAGATATTAAAGGACCTGTAAAAATTACGGACCTCACTTTAAATTTAAGTGGTGCATCGACCGTTAAAATAAATGGCTCTGCAGAAAATTTAAATATTACAGCCAGTGGTGCCAGCGACGTAAAGAATTATGATTTTGTAATAGAAAACTGTGTGGCAAAACTCTCCGGCGCTTCTGATGTAAGAATAACAGTACGTAATTCAATCTCAGGTTCAGCAAGTGGCGCAAGTACCTTACATTATGAAGGTAATCCCGAAAGAAAAGATGTGGCTACAAGTGGTGCAAGTTCAATTTCCCAAAAGAAAAATTAGTAATAAAATCAACTTCACTGTGTGTGAATGAATGTACTGAACTTCTAAACATTCTTTGGATAATTAATCATCGCTATCATAGCATATTATTAATTAAAGCGAATTATCCCCTTATCTTTTTATCAAAATTTTTTTCCACCATTTTCTTTCCTGATTATCCATTCATAAATTTCTACCCGCATTTAAAATGCATTATCAATCATAATTAAATTAAACCTTCTATTACTAATTATTTTTTCTGATAAAGCAGCGTAATGCTTTTTTTTTATATCATCTGTATAATCTCTTAATCAAAAACTCTTTGAAAAGCTTTAATTATCCTAACCATTCATACTTGAAATTTGCCATGAAAACAAATTATATATTTCATAACATGTTATAAAAATAGATTTGAAATTAATCCGGTAAATAAACTTTACCGGGCATCAGGCAAATAAAATCTTAACCGCTGCTATGATCAAGGATAAATATTTGCGCTTGTTGTCTATTCCATTTTTAGGAATAATGATTCCTTTTTTCTCGGGAATCATAACGTATAATATTTATACAATAGCTGAACTCTTAGCAATAAACCTGTATTACATTTTACTCTCGTATTGTATATGGTCCGGGGCAAGCTGGATTCATCGAAAGATCCGGTCCGCATTCAAAACTTTTCGCAATCCCATTGTAAAAGTATTTTCTGTTTCTTTAATCGGAGGCTTATTTGGAGCGGCTATCTCAGGCATTTTTGCTATTGCCTGGTATAAAATATCAAAGGAGAACTTTAGCTGGTCTCCTGTATTTAAGTGTATTGCTTTTTCTTCGCTGGCAGTTGTGTTATTTACTTTATTATATGAAATACTATTTCTTAGTAACCAGCGTAACCTTTATACAAAGATCGTTGATCAACTCGATTGGGAGAGATCAAAAGCTGAGATGTCTGTTTTAAAAAATGAACTGGAGCCACATTTTATTTTTAATTCTTTGAATACACTTTCATATCTCATTCTTAATGATCCTGAAACAGCACATACGTTTAACAGTAAACTGGCGACTGTATATAAATATTTTTTGATTAATAAAGACAGGGAACTGATAACGCTTCAGGCGGAGATTGAATTTATTGAAAACTATTTCTTTGTTCTTCAGGTGCGGCACGATAATAAACTTCATTTAATAACTGAAATCGACAATCATCACGAAGGAACTGTAATGATCTTACCCTATGCATTACAGATTCTCGTGGAAAATGCAATTAAGCATAATGAATTTACTGATGCAGATCCGTTAAATATCCGGGTAGTATTAAATGGAGAATATATCCAGATAAAAAACAACAAGAAACCAAAGCCTTACCTCGTAAGCTCCACCGGTATAGGATTACGAAATCTTAGCTCCCGTTACAGGCTTGTTTGTAATAAAAATATTCTTATCGAAACAACAGAAAATGAATTCACGGTAAAATTACCCTTAATCAAATCAACCCTCTAACTATGCTTAACGCTATTATTATTGAAGACGAAAGACCCGCGATGGAAATGCTGGTAAAAACGCTTTCTGAAGCATCAACTGAGGTGAATATAAAAGCAAGGCTTTGTTCTGTAAAACAAAGCATAGAATATATTACAAGCCATCCCAATGCAGATATTATTTTTAGTGATGTCCAGTTATCAGATGGATTATCTTTCGATATATTCAGCCAGACAGGTGTTCAGATACCTGTAATTTTTATTACTGGTTATGATGATTATATGATGATGGCATTTGAAAATAATGGCATTGACTATCTTATGAAACCTGTTAATAAAACAGACCTTGATAAAGCGCTTTCGAAGTATAATAAATTTCAAACACATTTTTCTAATACAAGTACGAATGAACCAATCGCAAATTTGGAAAGATTTATTAGTGGAAGAAAAAAAACAAGATTGCTTGTAAAAAGAGGATTAGAAAATATTGCGGTTCGGCTCGAAGATATTGCTTTGATTTATACACAAAACAAATTAGTTTATGTGGTGGATCGGTTTTCAAAAAAATATGTTTCCGATAAAACCTTAAGTGAATTAGAAGAAGAGCTTGATTATACATTTTTTTTCAGGGTTAACCGTCAGTATATCATAAACATTAATTACGTAAAAAGTTTTAAGCCTCACGAAAAAGTAAAGTTGTTAATCGATATTACAATTCCGGAAATAAATCATTCGATAATTATCAGCCAGGAAACAGCACCTGCTTTCAGGAAATGGATGCATGATGCATAAATGCTGGTGGATGAATTATGCAATGGAAAAATAGAAACAATAATTTTTTGCTGTCACTTTTGATGGTTAAAACGTCTTTAATTTAAAAACCTTAATCGGGTTTAATTTTTCACATACTTTTTTATTCATGAAATTATAGTGTATGAAATCCTGTTTTTGAATAATGATACACTTGAATTGACTGATTTTACTAAAACCACAGACAATTACTGGCATGAAACAAAAAAAACTATTTTAAGAAAATATATTAACCACGCTTAAAGGTTTTGTTATGAGTTATAAATAATCAATCATCCGTTTAATTTTTCCACTTCTGTCAAATTCAAAAAGGGAAACAATTTTACTATTTTCTATTTTACCGCTAGAAGTAAATTCTCTTTTGATTGAATATTCGGCTACTATTATATTTTGCCTTTCGATTGAATTGAGCAATTCAATTTTTACATTTCTTGTTTCACCTAAGTGTGAAGTATAACCACTTCCTAAATCATTTTTTCCATGAAATATAAATTTTTTTTCTGAAGAAAGCACATGCTCGTATGATAAAGTATCTGAATAAAAATCAAGTATTGTTTCCACATCTTCTTTAGTCGCGTTTTCTTGCATTAATTTTTGTTTTGCCTGTAGATAATGTGCAACAATACTAAGATTTGATTGTGAATTGCATGAGCTAACTATTGTTATATTAGAGTTGTTCATATTGATTATAAAAAGAAATAATAATTTTTTCATAATAATTTTTTATAAGAAACAATTAATCAGTTCATGGTATAATTTCTAAAAGCCTTTTACTTCCATACTAATCTATTGCACGACAGTATTTCCATTTTTCAGCTTTTGCATAAAATATATTTTATCATTATCGCCAAACTTTTATTTCCTGCTCTTGAGTAAATATAAAAGATGGGTTTCTAAATGATAGGTCTATCACTTCCTTTCAGAAATAGTTATACATGCTTTACAGAAAAAATTTCATGCTTCAGTAATTAACTACTCAACTTCTGACACATATTAACAGATATTGTTGCCTTCTGGTTACTTCTTAAATTAATAAAAGCTTAAAAAAAAATCAATGAAAAGATTTCTAACAGTGTTTATAATGCTGATGCTTGGAGGAGCAATGGCATTTGCACAAAACCGTTTAGTGACCGGTAAAGTAATCGATGACAAAGGTGATCCTGTAATAGGAGCATCCGTTATCATAAAAGGTACTTCAAGAGGAATACCTGCCAACGCAGCAGGAGAGTTTTCAATAAGTGCGAAACCAACTGATGTATTAGTAATTACCGCTGCAAACTTTGGAAAAAGTGAAGTAAGAATAGGTAATCAAAATAGTATTGCAATAACTTTAAAATCTGCAGCAAATGTTATGGAAGAAGTTGTTGTTACTGCGCTTGGACAAACAAGTAAGAAAGCTAAAGTAGGATATTCAACAACCACATTTAGTAGTGAGACCATAAATCGTACAGCCAATGTAAACGCATTTGATGGCCTGGCTGGTAAAATTCCTGGAGCTGAAATATCAAATACCGGAGGTCCGGGTTCATCTACTAAAATAATTTTGAGAGGCTATGGTGTAATAGCTGGTGGCGGTAATCAGCCTTTATATGTAATAGATGGTGTACCCTTATCAGATGCGAGACCGGGATCAAGCGTTGTAGGTCTAACTGCACAAAATGACTTTGGCAATGGCGCCAATGATATTAACCCTAATGATATCGAAACCATAACCGTGCTTAAGGGTACTGCTGCTTCATCTCTATATGGTTCTGCAGCACGAAACGGCGCTATCATGATTACCACAAAAAGAGGCAAATCAGGAAAAATAAATATAGAATATGCAGGCTCAGCAAATTTTAGCAGAGTAGGTAAATTACCAACTTTGCAAAATAAGTTTGGACAGGGGTGGAACGCAAAATTTATATTAGGTGAGAATGGAAGCTGGGGCCCAAGACTTGATGGAAAAATACGGCCATGGGGTTCTATTGTAGATAATTCCCAGTTAATAAAACCGTTCTCATTTATCAATGATAATATCCGCAGCTTCTATACAACGGGGCTGGAATTAAATAATACATTAGCAATCTCCGGTGGTGGTGATAAATCTACTTTTTATTTTTCTTACGGCAATGTTGAAAGTGATGGTGTAATTCCAACGAAATCCGATTATTTGGGACGCAATACTTTATCATTAAGAACTAATAATAAATTTAAAAATCTTTCAATAAATACTTCCTTTAATTACGTAAACAAAAAAGTAAACCAGCCTGCTACAGGCCAGGGAAGTACTTCAGGCTCTACTATATTCCAGGATATCTTACAGATACCGGTCGATCTGCCCATAAAAGATTTCAGAGATTATAGAAATAAATTTTTTGATGTCAATAGCTATTTTACTCCTTATGCAGAAAATCCCTATTATGGATTACATAACAATAGCAATAGTCAAACATCAGATAGATTTTTCGGAAACCTCGACCTGGACTATCAATTAGCATCAGGACTCTCAGCACAGCTTCGTGTAGGTGGTGATGTAGAAAATGCACGTGCTTTTGCTTACAATGCAGTAAATGCTCCAGACCCCGGCAGTTGGAATAAAGGGGGTAATACTGAAGGAACAAGCCGGGCCGTGGATGTAGGCTCAGTTAGTGAAACCAACACTTACATAGGTAGCATTAACGGAGATTTTATTCTAAAATATAACAAAGATATCAGTAATGATTTCAATCTGGATGCTCTTGCCGGCGTTAACTACAATCAGGCTGATACTAAAGTTACTTTTGGAGCAATAACCAATTTACTGATACCAAATTTTTATAACCTTTCAAATTCTACCAAGCAGCCTACAACAGGAGATGTAAGCACACGCCAAAGATTGCTTGGCGTTTATGCACAGGCAACGTTAGGCTTCAGAAGCCAGCTTTATCTTACATTGAACGCACGTAATGACTGGTCTTCTACTTTACCTATTGATCATAATCATTTCTTTTATCCCGGAGGCAGCATGTCCTGGGTGGCTTCTAATACTTTTGATTTGAAGAATTCTCCTGTTTCTTATTTGAAATTCAGGGGAGGCTACGGACAAACCGGAACAAGCGCACCGGTATATAGTATTTACCCTGTACTAATAGCGGGAGCTGTTCCCATACCATTCGGTTCAATAAACTTTCCTTTTAATGGAGTAAGTTCCTTCAGAATTCAAAATGCAATTGCCAATGCCAATCTTAAACCGGTAATCACAACTGAAGCCGAGTTAGGAATGGAAGTGAGATTTTTAAAAGGTAGAATTGGTTTGGATGCAACAGTGTATGATAAAAAAACAGACGGACAAATTTTGAATGTGCCTATCTCTCCGGGTTCAGGCTATACATCATTAGTGCAAAATCTTGGTTTAGTAACTAATAAGGGTATAGAAATTTCGCTTGATGTAAAACCAGTGGTGAGCAAAAACGTTACATGGTCTTTTAATTATAATTACACAAAAAACGTGAACAAAGTTGATCACTTGAATAGTGGACTTACAAAAGTTACCATATTTGGAATTAACGGAGGTGTAGAATTAGATGCAGTTCCTGGTAAAACCGCTACCGGCATTTATGCCTTTGGACCTCAACTGACTGCTGATGGAAAAGTAATTGTAAGTGGATCGTCAGGAAGGCCAATACCATCTGCCAACAGAATATATTATGGTAACGCTGAGAGCGATTACGTAATGGGATTCTCTAATACTTTAAAATATAAAGAATGGCAAATTAATTTTTCACTTGATTACAGAAAAGGCGGAGTTTTTTATAGTAAAACCGCAGAACAACTTTTGTTTACAGGTAATTCTATACCTACAACATATAACGATCGCCGGCCTTTTATATATCCAAATTCAGTTGTTTCAAACGGATTAGATGCACAAGGCAAGCCGGTTTATATAGAGAATACAACTCCAATTGATGAGAATAATCTGCAGGATTTTTTTCCTGAAGGCAACAATCCGGCACTGGCTTATTCTAACGATATTCTGGACAGGTCATTTCTGAAGTTGAGGGATGTTTCATTATCCTACCTGTTAGGAGAGAAGGCCTCATCAAAGCTAAGAGTTCACAATTTGACTTTGACAATTTACGCAAGAAATTTATTGCTATGGACACCGCAATCTAATTTGTATATAGATCCTGAAGCATCAAATTTTGGAAATGATTTAAGCAGCCAGCTAGGTGAATTTGAAACAGCTCCGGTTTCAAAACAATTTGGCGTTGCACTTAAAGCTAATTTTTAAAACTAAATTATTATGAAAATGAATTTGTTCAAAAATAAAAGAATTTTAACCGCACTTTTTGTAGGTGCAATTATAACAGTTGCTGGTTGTAAAAAAACGTTTGATATTAATCATTCGCCTAACACTCCTTCATTAGAAGTAGGTACTCCAAAGATAGTTTTTCCTGTAGCCGTGATGGGTGTGGCTGG
>JBDTYU010000259.1:0-10383 GCA_040005535.1 Ginsengibacter sp.
AGGATTTTTATGAATTGCTACGGGCTATCGAAAAGAATGATGGGGTTGAACGATACCGAATTTCATCTGTTGAACCTAATCTCTTAACTAGTAGCATTATTGAACTTGTTGCACGAAGTAAAAAAATAATGCCTCATTTTCACATCCCTTTACAAAGCGGAAGTAATAAAATTTTAGCGTCTATGCGAAGACGTTATAGAAAAGAATTGTATGCTGAAAAAATTGCTTTGATTAAAAAACTGTTGCCTCATTGTTGTATAGGCATTGATGTAATCACGGGCTTTCCCGGGGAAACTGATGAAGACTTTAATGAAACGGTAAATTTTCTAAAAGATGTGGATTCTTCTTATTTTCATGTATTCACTTATTCTGAAAGAGATAATACCCATGCTTTAAATATTGAACCTGTTGTGCCGGTAAACAAACGTAACGAACGAACAAAGATTTTACGAAATTTATCTTATAAAAAATTACAGGACTTTACCATGCAGCACAGCGGCGAAACCAGGAAAGTACTTTTTGAGGGACAAAATAAAAATGGAATGATGGATGGCTATACAGATAACTACATTAAAATTACTGTGCCTTTTAAAGAGGCGTGGAGCAACAATATAATTGAATGGATAATTTAAAGAAACCTTTTTTAGTAACCATAAAGTTTACGCTTACAGATGATTTTATGAGTCATGTTCCGGAACATCGCACATACATTAATATGCTCATTAATACAAATGTGATTGATAGTTATGCAGTGAGTATGGAAACTCATCGCTCATGGATCATTATAAATGCAGAAACAAAAGATGAAGTTGAACAGATACTCATGAAATCAACTTTATATCAATTCTGGACTTATGAAATAGATGAATTGTTCGTGTACGACTGTCAGAGTTTTCGTTTCCCTAAACTTGAATTGAATTAAGAGTTCAATTTTTTTTGAAGCTCTTCAATTAATGCAAACTGCATTGCATTAATTTTTTTCTTTGCTTCATCAATTGTAAGCCAACCCCCTTTATCTACTTCAGGAAAGTTTTGAAATTTGCCCGATCGCGGTGGCCATTCCATTTCAAAATGATTGGATACAATAATATTCGCATCAATATTTTTTTCAAGAGCCCATGCAAAAACTTTTTTACCGGTTTTAAGAATCACAGGTGTCAGCTCAATAAAATTTCCTGAGACGGTAATGCCTGTTTCTTCTAAAAATTCTCTTATAGCTGCCTGTAGTGGCTCTTCGTTCTCATCAAATTCTCCCTTTGGAATAGACCATGCTGCTTCATCTTTGTTTTTCCAAAACGGTCCCCCTGGATGCACAAGAAAAACTTCCAGTACATTTTTAGATTTTCTATAAAGCAATATACCTGCACTTTTTTTTGGTTTCATAATCAAATAAATCTTATTGAATTTATGGCCAATTTATTTCGCCTACAAGAACATTTACACTTTAATAAAAATTCCTTAATTTCTTTCAAAAGCGTCTGCCATAAATCTTTCAGGCATAATATTTTCGTAGATATTGCATATCTTTCATCAGCAAATTAATTATGAAACATCAAAGATTTATTCTCACTTTTATCCTTATTATTTGTACGGGTATATTTGCTTCCTGTAAAAAAAATAAAGATACCCCGGCCACAACTCCAAACGATTCAACATCAATACAATCAAAGGTTAAAGATTCTGCTCTGCTTGCTACGAGAAATTTTTATTTGTGGTACAATCAAATTCCTTCAAATTTTAATGCTCAAAATTATGCTGATCCGGCCAAAATTTTGCAGGCTATAAGACAATACAGCATGGAACCTGGTTACAATGCACCAGTTGATAAATGGAGTTTTGGAATTTTGAAAACTGACTGGAATCAATTGAGTGGTGGAATCGGCTCTATAAATGATATAACCGCTATAGGCAATTTTGGCCTCAAATTAGTTTTCAGGGCAGAGGGTGACCTTAGAGTAGGCTTGGTAGAAAGGCTATCTCCTGCCGGCTTTGCAGGCGTTCAAAGAGGCTGGAGAATTACAAAGGTCAATGGTAATAGCAACATTACAACCACCAATATAACTTTTTTAAATAATGCTTTAAATAGTGCCAATTCCATCTTTACCTTTACCAAACCTGACGGCAGTTCGATTGATATTTCATTAACGGCTGCTAACTATGCCCAGCAACCAGCGTACCTTGACACGATTTATAATATAGGCTCAAAAACAATCGGATACTTTGTTTTCAATTCATTCCTTGGCGATACCGGCAAAATTTCCAACGATTTACAAAGAGTGATTAATAATTTTTCATCTCAAAATGTAAGCGACGTTATAGTTGACTTACGGTATAATGGCGGCGGATATATTTCAGTTCAGGAAAAGCTTGCTGATTACCTTGCTCCGGCATCTGCCAATGGAAATGTAATGATGAAAGAGACTTATAATGATAAACATCAAAATTATAATACCACACTTTATTTTAGAAAAACAGGTCCTTTGAACCTTAATCACATACTTTTCATAGTTACTCAAAGTACTGCTTCAGCAAGTGAATTACTGATTAATAATCTGAAACCTTTTATGGATGTTAAGCTGATAGGCCCTTCTAAAACTGATGGCAAGCCTGTTGGGTTTTTCCCAATCTCAGCAGGTGATTGGTATGTTTTTCCTGTGTCATTCAGGTCTGAAAACAGTTTGGGCCAGGGAGGTTATTTCAATGGGATTGATATTGATAGCGAGGTAGCAGATGGCCTTGATAAAAACTGGGGCGACCCTGCAGAAGCCTCCCTCGCAAAAGCTATAAAGTATATAACAACTGGTACTTTCAGGGCACAGGCTTTTGAAATCTATAAAGAAGATCCTGCTGTTTCAGCGGGTAATCACTTATTAGACGAACCTTTCTTTAAAGGAAGCGTGGATACAAGAGGAATGAAATAATATTACTCCTTATTAAAACATATTCTGCGTCTGCAAATTTTTACATTAGTTGTCTCCTGTATAATTGAACTGCATTCTCTAATCCTAAATACAACGCATCAGTAATTAATGCGTGGCCAATGGATACTTCAAGAAGGCCCGGAATGTTTTGTGCAAAATATTTAAGATTTTTTAGATCAAGATCATGACCTGCATTAATTCCTAAACCAAGTTCATTTGATTTTTTTGCTGCAGAAATATATGGAGCAATTGCTGATTGCTTATTGCCCATTGCATATTGTTTAGCATAGCCTTCAGTATATAATTCAATCCTGTCTGTTCCGGTTTCTTCAGCACCGGTAACCATTTCTACATCCGGATCAACAAATATAGAAACCCTGATTCCTTCTTTTTGGAAAACAGAAATTATTTCAACTAAATATTCTTTATTTTTTTTTGTGTCCCAGCCATGATCTGATGTTAGCTGGCCTTCAGCATCAGGAACAAGTGTTACCTGTTCAGGCTTATTAGCAAGAACAAGGTCAACAAACTTTTGCTCTTTCGGATTGCCCTCAATATTAAACTCAGTAGTAATAATTTTTTTCAATTCATATACATCTGCGTAGCGGATATGCCTTTCATCCGGACGTGGATGAACAGTTATTCCTTCTGCTCCAAAATTTTGAATATCTATTGCGGCTTGTACAACATCAGGATTATTGCCTCCACGTGAATTGCGCAGAGTAGCAATTTTATTTATATTAACTGAAAGTTTCGTCATACTATTTTACATTTATAAATGAATACTAAGTTATGTATGAATTATGAAGTGCTAATTTGATTATATAAATAAAAATTTAAATGGTTTGATTTTTTCTGAAGTCTTTTTTTAAACAATTCAATGTATAACAGTTTAACAATACAAACAATTCAATGATTCATTTTAAAGCGGTCATAAAAAAATTTGATGAACAAGGAGAAAAGACGGGTTGGTCTTATATAGAAGTTCCTGAAGAGATTGCTTCAAAAATAAAACCGGCATATAAAAAATCATTCAGGGTAAAAGGCCGGCTTGATAATTATCCTATTGACAGGACAAGTTTGTTACCAATGGGTGGCGGCAACTTCATCATTCCTGTAAACTCCACTATCCGCAAAGCTTTGGGGAAAAGAAAGGGAGCTATTATAAATGCAAGCCTCGAGGCTGATGCACGTGAAGTTGAAATAAACAAATCATTTTTAGTTTGTCTTGCTGATGAACCAACAGCCCTTGAATTTTTTAATTCACTGGCACGGGGGCATAGAAACTATTTTAGTAAATGGATTGAGAGTGCAAAAACCGAAGAAACCAAAGCCAATCGTATTGCCAGGGCAGTTACCGCATTATCACGAAAACTCGGTTATCCCGAAATGATGAGAATAGGAAAAGAAGAAAAGTTTATGTAGGTAGATAATAGTTTTTTTCTAAAATATATTAAGTTTTCAAAATAAAACTTATTTTAGCGCTGCTATCGCTATCTCTCTCGCCTTTCTTACTCCGTTACCTATTATTAATTTTTTAAAATAAACGTAACATGAAAAAAATTTCATTTCTTCTGATGGCATCTGTAGTTCTAATTTCTTGTGGCGAATCAAAAAAAGAAGCGCCGAAAAATACTGATCTGCCGTCAGATAATTTATTGGGTAAAGTTGAAAAAGCAACTGAGACAACTTATAAAGCAGACAGTGCAGGAAAGCCCGGAGATCAGGATTCGTGCTGTGTTGTAACCACAAAGTATGATGAGAAGGGTTATGCTTCAGGATATACTTCTGTTAATAAGGCAGGCACTAATACAGAAGAAGGTGTCTTTTCTCATAACGACAATGGGTCTTTTATAGCTCAAAAAACTACTAAAAATGGCAAGCCGTTTTCGAGTGTTACAGTACAGAATGAGAATGGAAAAATCTCCGGCGCACAGGAGTTTGATTCAACAAATAAATTGAGTTTTTATTACACTGATGTTACTGTAAACGATTACGAACGCCTCACGGGTTTTAAGCAATATAAGCCTGATAGTACATTAAAAATGAGTATGACAAATACTTATGACAAGCAAATTTTGAAAGCGCAAAGCATAAAAGATAGTGTAGGAAAAGAAACATATTCCTCAAATTTAAAGCTCAATGATAAAAATAATGTTATTGAATCAACAACAAAAGAGGTAACAAAAGATTCAACAATAAATAAAACTACAAAATACCGTTACGATAGTTTTGATGATACAGGTAACTGGACACAAAAAACTGAAATGGATGGAAATGGAAAACCGGTTAAAATTGTAAAAAGAACAGTTACTTATTATAAAGAATAGTAGCTTATTAGTAATACATTATCGTATTATTTATTACACGAATTTGGTGCACGAATTACACGAATTAAAAAAACAAGAAAGCATTCGTGTAATTCGTTTTTTAATTCGTGTAATCACTTTGGGATGCTTTTGTATTTTTATGTCTCAATTAATTTCTTATCAGCATTCGTTTTTTTATTCAACTTTATTTTTAAATGTCGCTACCTGTTTTAGAAAGAAGGCTGGGCCTTGGCCAGGCTACTGCTATCAATATGACTGATATGGTAGGCATTGGTCCCTTTATTACAATGCCAATGGTAATAGGCATGATGAATGGCCCCTGGTTTTTATATGCATGGTTTGCCGGCGCTTTTCTTTCGATTGTAGATGCAATGATATGGAGCGAATTGGGTGCTGCATTTCCTAAGGCCGGTGGCTCTTATAATTTTTTGAAAGAAGCTTATGGGAAAAATAGTGCAGGTAAAATGATGAGTTTTTTATTTGTTTGGCAAACGATGATACAGGCACCGTTAGTAATTGCATCTGCAGCTATAGGATTTGCGAAATATTTTTCTTACCTCGTACCTCTCACGTCTTTTACTGAAAAAGCTGTTAGTGGTACCGTAGTGGTTTTAATAATAATTCTATTGTACCGTAAGATTGAAGCTATCGGGAAAATAAGTGTGTTCCTTTGGAGCGGCGTAATCATTACGATGTTCTGGATAATCGGTGGAGGAATTGCGCATGGGAATTTTTTAGCCCCGGTAAAAAATATAAATTCAGGGCTCCATGTTGATTATGCATTTGTAACTGCAATAGGATATGCAAGTGTAAAATCGGTTTATAGTTACCTGGGATATTATAATGTATGTCACCTGGGAAGTGAAATAAAAAATCCTTCTAAAAATATACCACGCAGTATGTTTATATCAATTATAGGGATTGCTATTTTGTATCTGCTGATGAATATAAGCGTGGTGAGTGTAATTCCATGGTGGCAAGCAAAAGATAGTGAATTTGTTGTGAGTGAATTTATACAGATACTTGCAGGGAATACTGCTGCAAAAATTGTGACCTGTTTAATTTTGTGGGTTGCTTTTGCCTCTGTTTTCTCTGCAACCCTTGGCTATAGCCGCATTCCCTATGCTGCTGCTGCTGAGGGAGACTTTTTCGAAATTTTCAGCAGGCTGCATCCCACAAAAAACTTTCCTTATGTTTCCTTATTGTTCCTGGGAAGCATTGCTTTTATTTTCAGCATGCTTTTTAAATTGAAAGATGTTATCAGCGCAATACTGGCTATGCGAATAATAATACAATTTATAGGACAGGGAATTGGTTTATTAATTTTGCGCAGCAGAAAAACTGATATTGAATTTCCTTATAAAATGCTTTTGTTTCCTGTGCCGGTAATTCTTGCAATTGCTCTGTGGATATTTATTCTTATTTCAACAGGAAGTCATTTAGTGACTGGTGGCCTGCTGATAATATTTTTAGGAGCAATCGTTTACTTTATTAAAGCTAAGATTTATGGGGAATGGCCTTTTAAGTTGCTGGCAAAGCAATAGGTTATAAAAAGCGGTTGACCTAAAGTGTGGGTTTGGAATTTGACAAATTTTTATACAATTTTATTTTTAAGCGTTGAAATTTCCTGCTGCATTGATTCGATTTTTTCCAACAGATAATGTATGGTTTCTATGCCTTCAACATTTATATCAAGATCGTAATGAAGTCTTACAAACTTTTCCAGTTTATGCATTTCATCTGCAGGTATAAATGAAGAACGCTTAACGGATGTGATGCTTATAAGTCCCGAGTTTTCCAATGAGCTGATGAAAGAGTATTCGATATTATGATGCATGCAAAAGTCTTTAGCTGGTATCAATTCTTCCCCTTCCATAGCATAAAGTTTTAAGGTTATAATTTGGATAATTCAGTATACAATTCTTTTTGTTTTTCAGTTAAACCGGTAGGGAGTTTTACATTCCATGTAATATAAAGATCACCGGCCTCTCCTTCTTTTCTGTATATAGGAAAGCCTTTTCCTTTAAGCCGGATTTTTGTTCCGCTTTGTGTTTCAGAATTTACTTTCAGTTTTATTTTTCCATCAATTGTGTCTATTGTTTTTTCTCCTCCAAGTAAAGCGCTGTATAAATCTATGTCTTCACTTTTATACAGATCATTTCCATCACGCCTGAATGCGGTATCATTTTTAATAACAAATGTTATGAGTAAATCTCCATGAGGGCCACCGTTTGCCCCCTCGCTCCCATAGCCCTTCAATCGTATAACCTGGCCGTTCTCTACACCTGCCGGGATTGTTATCCTAACATTTTTACCGTTAATGGTAAGTGTTTGCTTATGTGTTTTATATACATCAGATAATGTTAAATGAAGCTCAGCATTATAATCCTGCCCCCGATATTTTGTTTGGTTCCTTTTGCTTTTTGAACCACCAAATAATGATTCGAAAAAATCTGAAAATTCAGAATCATCGCCTGAAGAATATGTATAATTACCAAAATTTTCTCCCCTAAAGCCACCGCCAAAGCCTTGCCGGCCCTGCTGCTGTTTTGCTTTCTCAAACTGATCGGCATGCTTCCAATCTTTTCCATATTGATCGTATTGTTTTCTTTTTTCAGGATCGCTTAATACTTCATTGGCTTCATTTATCTGCTGAAACTTTTTATGGGCCTCTTTATCATTTGGATTCAGGTCGGGATGAAGTTTTCTGGCCAATTTACGGTAGGCTTTTTTTATTTCATCTGCCGCAGCATTTTTAGCAACCCCAAGCGTTTTATAATAATCAACAAAATCCATTTATATCTTAACTTTTAAATTACTTATGATTAAAATTAAGCGTTATTAAAATAAAAATGTAAACTGCGTTAAAGTAAAGTTTTCAAAAACTTTACCTACTTATTGTGGTTACAAACTTTGCATTGAAAAATTAACAACTGTGTTTTAATCATTCAATTTTTTTTATTCATGAAAAAAAATGACATAAAAAAAGAGATGCAAAAGATGCATCTCTTAAAATATTATGACGATATAAAAGTTATTAATTTGGATTTGTTAAGGTTACAGGCTGTAGACGGTAAGCGTTTACTTGTCTTCCATTTTGCTGTGCAGGAGTCCAGTTTGGACCCTTCCTTATTGCGTTCGTTGCAATTTCTGCGAGTTTGCTACCTTTCATTGAAGTTGCCTCAACACTACTTACCTTACCGGATTTGTCCACAATAAATTTCACTACGCAAGTTCCGTAATCAGATTCAGTAAATTCATCCTGGTTTGCTTCTATTGCTTTTTGAACATAGCGAGTCCAAGCCCCTGCTCCTCCGGGGAAAGCAGCTTCAATCTCAACTTTTGTAAACACCTTATCTTCATCTTCTTTTTTCTCAACCGGAGCTGCTACAACCTGGGTTCCTTTATCTTCTACAGGTGGGGCAACAACACCCAGGTCTTTTGTGCCTTCAACAGTTTTAACATCCACCTTAGCTTCCTCAATTTGCTTTACTTCCGGTGGTGGTTTAATAACTTCTTCATCCTTTACCACTTTTGGGGGTGTAAATGCGATAGTCGCTATGGGTGGTGGCGGGGGCAATTTTGGCGGAGGAGGCGGTGGTGGTGGCGGTGGTTCATTTACCTTCACAGCTTCAAGCGACAGGTCTTTTACCTTCATTTCTTTTGTATCATCCGTTGCAGAAAGCTTATCCGCGATGACTGAGCCGATAAATATAACAGAGATTATAACTACGGTTACTATAAGGGCAACAGTAATTCGCCTGTTATAGGTTTTTCGTAAGTCATAAGCTCCGTACTCCTTATTCCTGCCATCGAAAAGTATATCCAGGAGATCGGCTTTTAAAATTTTATTAGCTTCCATGTTTTGAGTTTTTAATTAGACACACAGATGTCATTTTTCCATAAATTATTTAACCCCACCCGCTTGTTCTGTTGCCTGAATTTTACTATATTCATCAGCAGTGGGATCAATCATTGCATACCTCTTTATATCATTTATGCTCATTTCATCCAGCACATCAACGGCATTTTTATAGCTTGCATCCTTGTCAGGCTTGATAATTATAAAATAATCATCTGCAGGTGTGCTTTTCTTTTTATCAAGAATAATTTTTCTGAGATCTTTATAACCGGTTGTTTGCATTTTAGCCGGATCAGCGCCAAAATAATAATATATTACATCTTTCTTACCCAGCATAAGCGTAAGCGAACCGGATTCCTTTACAAGATTTGTTTCATCAGGCTTATCTGTGTCCTTTGGCATGGCAAGGTTCATAGATGTAGGCTGAGACATGGTGGTGGTAAAGATAAAGAACGTAATTAGCAAAAACCCAAGATCAACCATTGGTGTAAGATCGACACGGGTGGAAAGCTTTTTTCCTTTCTTAACGCCGGGCCCTTTTTTGTGGCCCCCGCCACCTTTTACTTCCATTTCGGCCATAATAGTATTATTTTAGTTTTTTATAATAAGTTTCTTTGTTACTATTCTGAACTCATTTCCCCTGCCAGGTTCTTTTTATATAATTCGCTTCCTTCCGGAACATCCTCTGCATTCGTAACTAAATTGTATTTATAAATATCATTCTTCTTAAACGCTTCTATTACTCCTTTAAATGCCGGGTACTTTGCATCATTATCCCCTTTAATATAAAAATTAATTTTGGTACCCAGGTTTGCCTGAACAGCAGCGCTTATCCAGGCTTGCAACTCATTATTAGTACTGTCAACAGGAATGCCGGGAGGCTTTGTAGCTTTTATCTGTTCGGCATTAAGCCTGTCAAACTGGTTAAGCTGGCTTATAGGACCACCTACAAAGGTTGCCTGCTCAAAATATTTGACATCTTCCGGCGACAAAGTGAGGTTTCTTTCTTTGGCAAGTTCTTTTATCACATCACCCCTCATTTCTTCACTCATATCAATAAACACCTTACCCCCTTTATCAATAGATACTTTAAATGCATCTTTATCTGTTGCGGCTTTTGAAGAGACGGAACTTGGGGGCGTTACCTCTATTGCTTCTTCGGGCTTGAATTTTGTTGTTAATATAAAGAAAGATAACAACAGAAACGCAACATCGCACATAGCCGTCATGTCAACATTAGTACTTCCGCGTTTTATTTTGGCTCTTCCCA
>JBDTYU010000260.1:0-2553 GCA_040005535.1 Ginsengibacter sp.
ATATAGTTTTTGCACAGGGAATCCGCATTGTTTTATGGTTTGCATTTGGGGGGATGCTGTTCACCTGGTTTATTGCTCCGCTATGTTTACAACCATTTATACAACCCGAAAATTTCCGGCAGGAAATGGATTTTTTACGAATAAGAATGTGGGGTTTGCCTTTTTTATTTTTATTCCAGGCAGGAAATGCATTCTTAGTAGGAACACTTAACAGCAGGTTCCTGATGGTGGGAACAATAAGCCAGGCAGTCACCAATATTTTTTTTGATTATGCACTTATTTACGGAGCATTATCTTTTCCACAACTTGGATTTAATGGCGCTGCAGTAGCTTCAGTAATTGCCGATATCACCGGGATGATTATTGTATATACCGTAATTTTCAAAATGGGATTAAAAAAGGAATTTAATCTCTTCAACAGCTTCAGGTATAATAAAACTTATTCTAAAGCATTCTTAAAAATTTCTACTCCGCTTATATTACAATTTGTATTAAGCACTATTACATGGCTTGTTTTTTTTATTATGCTTGAACAATATGGTGACAGGGCTAAAGCAATTTCAAATGCGATGCGAAATATTTTTGCAATTGTAGGTATTATGATATGGGCATTTGCCAGTACTGCCAACACTATGATAAGCAATCTTATCGGCCAGGGGCTGAGCCATAAAGTTGCTACAGCGGTAAATAAAATTATGTTACTGAGCCTGGGAACAACGATTTTTTTGATGCTAATATTAAATATATTTCCGTATGGTTTTCTTGGCTTGTTCAGGCAGAATGAATTGTTTGTAAAGGAAGCGCTGCCGGTACTTCGTGTGGTTTCTCTTGGGATGATTATGATGAGCATCGCAGCTGTATGGCTAAACGCAGTTACCGGCACAGGCAAAACAAAAATGAATCTTGTGATTGAAGTGGCAGCTATAGTTTTTTATCTTGTATATACTTTCATAATAGTAAAAAAACTGCGTCTATCCCTTGCCGTTGCATGGAGCAATGAATTGGTATATTGGCTGTTGATTTTTTCAGTCTCTTATTGGTTTATTAAAAAAGGAAAGTGGAAAAATGATGTTGAATTGTTTATTGGTTAATTAGTTTATTAGTTTATTAGTTTATTGGTTAATTATTCAATTCCTCATTGCCCATTGCTAATTATAACTATTGTTGAGCTGATTTCATTAGCTTTGCCATCCAAAAAATAAAAGATGACGAACAGAACATTTACAATGATTAAACCTGATGCAACAGTGAAAGGCTATACAGGCGAAATTTTGCAAAAAATAAATGATGCAGGCTTTCGCATTGCTGCCATGAAAATGACACATCTTTCATCAGTAAAGGCCGGTGAGTTTTATGAAGTTCATAAGGAACGTCCTTTCTATGGTGAATTGGTTGAGTTCATGAGCCGGGGCCCAATTACCGCAGCTATACTTGAAAAAGAAAATGCCGTGGAAGAATTCAGGAAATTAATTGGCGCAACCAATCCTGCCCAGGCAGATGACGGAACGATAAGAAAACTATTTGCAACATCTATTGGTGAAAATGCAATTCACGGAAGTGACAGTGATGAAAATGCAAAAATTGAAGGTGATTTTTTCTTTAGTAAGCTGGAGCAGTTTTGATTAACCAATTAGCTAATTGCCTAATTTACTAATGGGTCAACCATATACCCTTCTTTTTTTAAAAGACTGATGAGTCCATATTTACCCGTAAGATGCCCCGCCCCCACTGCTACAAATACACTTTCCTTTTCCATAATTTCTTTTAATTCTTTCACCCACTTTTTGTTTCTGTTATTGAGCAAGAGATCTTCATATTGTTCAGAACCAAATTCACTTTTTACAAGCATGTTTTCCATAGAATCAAGCTCCTGGTTTTTGTACACTTTAATCATTTCATCAAATTCTTTTTTATAAAATGAAAAGCTGTCTATGTTTTTCAACAATTCTTTCGCTTGCCATTCATAAGGAATACTGTCGAATACAGATGCCTGGAACTGCATTGTCTCCAATCCCTTAATTTCTTTTTTATCATCTTTTGCAATTTTTAAAAGTTCTTCTTCCACGCCTGCGGGTGATGAGCAGTTCATCATTTTTGGATACAGCAAAGCCACCAGGAAATAAGGCTTCGCTCTTTGCAGCAGCATTATTGGCATCTTCAGCGAGTCAGTAAAATAAGCTTGCAGTTTTTTGTATTCTCCAGGCGTATATAAGTCCGAAAGGTTTTTACCATCTTTCATATTCATATAAAGCATGCCGCTTAGCAAAGTTGAGGGATCATCCATATCAAGTTCCATGTAAATTTCATTGCTCGATTTTACTGCTTCCTTTAACTGGTTGCTGAAATGAATATCTTCTTTACACATTAAATGAAAAGTACCGAAAAGAAAACTTGAATGTTTTAACCCATTGCCACTCACCTGCCACAAAAGCGTATTAGTATTTTTTTGTTTGGCAAAAAAATGTTCCTGCTGCGCATGGCACGCAATTATACCAAAGTAAATGATGATGTAGGCAATAACACGTTTCATAAAGTTATTTAGGTAAAAATAAA
>JBDTYU010000261.1:0-5385 GCA_040005535.1 Ginsengibacter sp.
TATAATTTTTGTTTTCCTTCTTCATAAAGGCCTGCCCATTCTTTATAAACATATTGAACCGGGCTCCATTTAAAGCCGGGGATTTCAATACCAAATTGCATTCCATGTGTATGGCCGCTAAGCATGAGATCCACATCACTATACCGTGGACGCACCTGCGCATCCCAATGGCTGGGGTCATGACTTATTAAAATTTTAAAAGGATATTTTTCAGTTCCTGCGTACGCCTTAGGCATATCGCCATATTTAGGAAAGCGTGCTTTATTACTCCAGTTTTCAATGCCTATCAATGCCACTTCTTCTCCACCTTTCTGCAAAACAACATGTTCATTCATTAAAAGATTCCAGCCCAGATCAGCATGAACCTTTGCAAGATTTTTTAGATTTTGTGATTTACTTATTCCATTTTGCGGCCAGCTCACATAATCACCATAGTCATGATTTCCAAAAGTAGAATACACACCTAATGGCGCTTTTATGTTACTAAAAACATCCATGTAGTCCTGCATTTCAATAGCCCTGTCATTTACAAGATCACCACTAAAAATAATGAGGTCTGCTTTTTCTGCGAGTATTTTTTCAACGCCATGTATTACGGCGTTTTTATTAGTAAAGCTGCCGGAATGTACATCACTAAAGTGTACAATTTTTAAACCTTTAAATGATGCAGGCAAATTATCAAAAGACAATTTGATCCTGCTAACCTTATAATTATATTTATTGCTAAACCCATAAATTAAACTTCCAAACAGTGTGCCTCCTGCTGCGAGCCCGAGCCAGCTTAAAAATACTGACCTGCTTATTCCATCATCGCTTAGCTCCGCACCTTCTGTATTTCTGTACAAGAGTTTCCCGGCAGCCCATTGTATTAATCTTCTTACATCATCAACCATAAAGAATACAATAGCAACAAATTTTGCAAGGAACAAACCAATAACCGTTGCAAAAAGGTAGGTTCTTACTTTTTTTGGCAAAAAATCAGGACCTGTAAAAATGAAAATTAAAAAACCAATAATTGCGATAATTGAAATAATCCAGTAAACCGAATAGATTATTGTTTTTGTTTTTGGAGAAGCCGAATGGCTCACTACTTTTATCGCCTGGAAAACATACGTATCCAACAAGACCATTATAATTACGAATATGAGAGCTCCTAATGGTGTACGCATGAAGTATGATTTATATTACACGAATTTTGTTAGACGTTTTATAATCCGTGCTTTAATGATTAAAAATTTATAAACTCGCTTATTTGTTCATTAATTACTTTTATAGTTTCCTCATTGAGGTGGCCATGTTTATCCATGACTTTATCTATTATTGATATGGGCAATTTATTATGATGCACGTTCATTTTCATATAATGTAATGATGCTGAGAGATGATCCATTCCCCTCAGGTTGCCTGCACGACCCGTTGAAACCCCCGTCAGCAAAGCCTTTTTATGATACCAGGCTTTTGTAATATCACTATTGTCAATCATAGCTTTCAAAACTCCCGGAAAAGTGCCATTGTACTCCGGGATAATAAAAATAAATTTTTGTGTGGGAATTAAAATCTCATTTTCAATTTTCAAAAACCCGGGAGTTCTTTGCAGAACATCCATATTTTTTAATGAAAGAATGGTAGCATTAATATTTTTTTCAAGTAAAATTTTACGGTATTCAGCGGCAACCTTTTCGGAATAGCTTCCTATGCGGTGTGTTCCAATTATTATTGTGTACATCGAACAAATTTATCTGGACTTTTCCTAAGTTTAAAAAAAATAAAAATTGTTAGAAGTTAGTTGATTAATAAAAGGGTTATACACAGAGAATGTTCCCTAATATTATACCTAATAATTAAATTTGCCAAACTTGAAAGTTGTAGTTGAGAGCTGATAGCTGAAATGGTATACAAAAGGAAAACAAAAAAATCTGGAAAATAATATATGGGGAAAATAATAGGAATAGCAAATCAAAAAGGTGGTGTAGGTAAAACAACTACAGCCATAAACCTGGCTGCAAGCCTTGCTGTACTTGAGTTTAAAACTTTACTCTTAGATGCTGACCCACAGGCAAATAGTACCACCGGAGTGGGCTTTGACTTGCATAACATCACCACGGGCGTATATGATTGCATGGTAAATGACACGCTTGCTAAAGATGTCATCTTAAAAACGGAAATTCCTTACCTCGATCTCATGCCTTCACATATAGACCTCGTAGGTGCCGAAATTGAAATGATCAGTTATCCTGACAGGGAAAGTGTTTTAAAAAATATTTTGAAAGAAATTAGAGATCAATACGATTTTATTATTATTGATTGCTCACCATCTTTAGGATTAATAACAGTAAATGCTCTTACGGCTGCTGACAGTGTATTAGTGCCGGTTCAGGCCGAATTTTTTGCTTTGGAAGGGCTTGGCAAATTATTAAATACTATAAAAATTGTACAAAACAGGTTGAACACATCTTTGCAAATTGAAGGCCTCCTGATGACGATGTATGATGGAAGACTTCGTTTATGTAACCAGGTAGTAAGTGAAGTACGCCGCCATTTTGAAGACCTTGTATTTACAAGTATTATTCATCGTAACACAAAACTTAGTGAGGCGCCAAGCTTCGGCAAGCCTGCTATACTTTATGATGCAGAAAGTAAAGGAGCCATTAATTATTTGAATCTTGCCAAAGAAATATTGCAAAGAAATAACCTGACAAAGATGTCGCAAAAAGAAAAAGTGCTGGAACAGGTTTAAGCCATTGTATTTCAACTTTACGGAAAAAACCGAACATGAATACTACCAATAAAAAAGATGCTTTAGGAAAAGGCATCAGGTCGTTGTTGCAGAATATTGATGCCGATCTTACGAATACTGCAAATAATTTACAGAAAGCATCTGTTGCAAAATTTAGCCAGGTTAACATGCGTATTCCGCTGAACATGATCGAGGCAAATCCTGATCAACCCAGGCATGATTTTGATGAGAGCGCCCTCAGCGAACTTGCCGCTTCTATAAAAACGCACGACATTATACAACCGCTTACTGTTACAAAACTTACCAATGGAAAGTACCGCATTATTGCAGGGGAAAGAAGATTTCGTGCAGCTAAAATAGCCGGCCTTGCAGATGTACCTGTGTACATAAAAGAAACTAAAAATTCAAAAACACTGGAGCTTGCACTGCTTGAAAATTTACAGCGGGAAGATCTTAATGCAATTGAGATAGCCCTAAGTTATAAGCAATTAATGGACGAGCTTGATTATACCCAGGAACAGCTTGCAGAGCGAATGGGAAAAGAAAGAAGTACCGTTACCAATTTTATCCGCCTTTTAAAATTGCCTCCTGATATACAGGCAGCAGTAAGAAATGGAATTATAAGTATGGGACACGCAAGGGCTTTGATAAATGTGGATGTCGTTGATAAACAGTTGTATATTTTTAATGAAATAAAAAATAAAGAGCTTTCTGTAAGACAAACAGAAGACCTGGTTAGAAAGCTTTACACCCCAATAAAGAGTGGTGTTAATAATTCGGTAAAAACCACTCTGCCACCATCTCTCAAGAAAATTGAAGATAATTTAGCATCTTATTTCAGCACTAAAGTGAAAATGACTCAAAACAAAAAAGGCACCGGTAGTATTACTTTTGATTATTATTCAATTGAAGAGTTGAGTTCAATTTTAGATAAGATGCAGCTTCCGGTGGATTAAGCACATGCTAAAACTATTCTTAATTTTTACCACACTTTTATTTCTTTTCATGTTGCATGATGCAAAAGTATTTGCACAGCAAAAGGAAGATACTTTGCTTATAAAAGGAAATGCCAAAGCTGATACGAGCGGTAAAAATTTGCTGGCCCTTGATACTGCCATGCGTAAAAAACATAATCCAAAGATTGCTACTTTTAGATCTTTAGTATTACCCGGATGGGGCCAGGCATATAATAGAAAATATTGGAAAATTCCTATTATTTATGGTGCATTGGGAACTACGGCAGGCGTATTTCTATATAATTTAAAAACCTATAAACTATTACGGCAGGCAATTGTTTACCGCTCAGATACCTTAGCAGCAAATGACTCACTGATTGATTCCAGGTTTATAAGGCTATCCACAGAATCTATTCGGAGTTATAGAAATGCTTACCGGCAGAATATTGATTATTCTGTTTTATTTTTCCTTGTTTTCTGGGGATTGAATGTTGTAGATGCGACTGTTGACGGCCATTTAAAGGCTTTTGATGTAAGCCCGGATCTCAGTATGAAAATACGTCCCGGCTTAAATTCGGTTAACAATGGTCCCGGCATTTCCTTCGTCTTCTTTTTTAAAGACAAGCATTCCAAAGTTTTATTGCCGCTTCCATAAGGTTTTCTTATTTTCATTTATAGATTAATGTTCTGTATCGCAAAGCCCGCAAAGAAAGAATCGCAAAGAAAACAAAGGAAGAACTTGATGCATTGGTGGTAAATTCTTAAGTTACTCCATTGCACAATATGCCGCTTAGCGTCCTTTGCGTAATCTTTGCATCCTTTGCGATACTAAGAAAGAATCAAACATTTCACTACACAAACTAAATTATCATAAAACTCAATGAATATTGCTTTATTAGGGTATGGCAAAATGGGTAAAGCGATTGAAGAAATTGCTTTGGAAAAAGGTCATAATATCGTATTGCGCATACATGATCAAAACCTTGAAGAACTCTCTAAAAAAAATCTTCAAAAAGCAGATGTTGCTATTGAATTTACCACCCCTAACAGTGCAGCATCAAATATATTACTATGTTTTGATGCAGGTGTGCCTGTGGTTTGCGGTACAACAGGCTGGTTATCTCAAATTAAAAATGTGGAAGAAAAATGTAAAGAATTTAATTGCTCTTTTTTATATGCAAGTAATTTTAGTGTAGGTGTAAATATTTTTTTTGAACTGAATAAAAAGCTTGCTTCACTTATGAAGGCACAAACAAATTATAATGTAAGCATAGAAGAGATACATCACACTGAAAAGAAAGATGCACCCAGCGGAACAGCCATTACACTTGCCGAAGAAATACTTACTACCTCTTTGTTAAAACATAAATGGATTAACACAGTTTCAGCAAATAAAGATGAACTCAGCATAATAAGTAAGAGAATAGATCCTGCCGCAGGAACTCATTCAGTAAAATACACTTCAGAAGTGGATAATATAGAAATCATTCACACAGCACATAACAGGAAAGGCTTTGCAGCCGGCGCTTTACTTGCAGCAGAATTTATCTATAATAAAAAAGGAATTTTCAATATGAAAGATGTTCTGCAATTTTAAAATCAATCAAATGCCATAAAATAAAAGCCGCATAATTTCTATACGGCTTTAATATAAAATTGAAAGTGTGTTAGTGTGCTGCTAATTGTCTATGA
>JBDTYU010000262.1:0-3331 GCA_040005535.1 Ginsengibacter sp.
TGTTCAAAAATTTCTTCATCCCGGTTTTGCGCCCCTGAGCCTGTGATCAAAAGCACTGAAGGGAATGGTCCGTTACCTTTCGGGATTGTCATAGTTGCTCCATAATGAAGTGTTTTATCTGCATTATCATATTCAATATTTTCACTTATATAGGGGTAAGGCGGGCGAGGGGTTTGAGGTCGTAATAGCGCTGAAACTTTTAGTACTTTTGAAAGAGTAAGATCAAAGTTTTTGCCTTGTGTTAACACTCCACTTATTAATGTATCATTTTTAAAATTACCTGCGAAGGTTACCTTAAGGCTTTCGATGCTGAAAAATGCACTGTCGCTTCGCACTATTATTTCAGAACAGGGAATTGGCTGATTTCCTTGGTCCGGACTATAAGACGTTCCGGTGATTTTCCCCGTACCGTTGTTAGCAAAAATGAATACTAAGCGTAGACTAATTCCTACGTTTATTTTGCCTTCCCATGTGCCAAATAATCTGGAGGTGCTTTGTGCAGATACAGATTTTGTAAATAGCAAACTTAAAAAGATGATAATGACTTTCATACTAAAAGAGTTTAGGACTGATTTAATTTTTCCTGTTTAAACAGCCAGTAAGAATAGATAACCGGTATAATTATAATAATACAAAACATTGTAAAAAATATTTGTACAGAATAAGCAGATGGAAACACTAAAATAATTACAACCATAAAAAAGCCGCTCCAAAACCATAATTTACCTGCAAGCTGATGGGTTTTTTTCCAGTTATAATCACTGCTCAATGTCCATGGCAAACGAATACCTGCAAAATAATTAGGCTTGATATTATTCATATAATTTCCTATTAAGGCTATCATTAAACCTGATACTGTAAGCAATAATTTTGCTGATAATTTAATATTGTTATTAACAGAAAGAAGTATGAGGAAATTTATCACGGTAATAAATACAGCTACAACTATCGCTATTTTTTGAAAGGAAAGTGAAGGCGCATGGCTTCTACGCTTGGGATCAATTCTATGAAGGTTCAATAGCAGAAAATAAACTATGAGGGAAACAAGTGATAGCATTCCATTCACAAGCCAAAGCATATTTTTATTATCCATTTTATCAGGCTTGAAATGGATATTATAGTGTACCGGCACTATATCAGGGAGTTTATTGAATATGATGGCTAAAAAAGCAAGAGGCGAGATGGCAAGTATAACCATCAGCAGATTTAGTAAATAAGATCTTTGTTTCATATAATTCGCTTTAGTCTTATTATTTCTTTTTTGTTTTAAATTGTAAAAACCATTTTACAATATCATCCACTACTGTTGTGTTTAAAGAGTAATAAATATATTGTCCTTCTTTTACCGATTCTACAAGCCCTGCCTGTTTTAAAAGATCGAGATGATGAGAGATGCTTGGTTTGGAAATATTGAACTTATCTGCAATGTCACCGGCGGTCATATCTTTTTTTTGGAGCAGTTCTAGAATTTTTCTTCTTGTGGGGTCATTCAATGCTTTGAATAAATTGTTCATTCTAATAATTAGATATTTGTATATTTAGACAAATATCTAAATACTTTTATAAATAACCAAACTTTTTATAATTTTATTTAAAGATTTTTTCAGTAAATGATTGGTTGGAGAAGTTCTGCTATAACATTTCCTCAAGCAATAAAAAACCGTAAGGTTCTATGACCAAATATTCATCGTCGTTTCCAACAACATATTTTTTCCCTGACCAATGATCATATAATTTATTTTGCGTAAAATCATTTTCTTTGAAAATATACCAGGTTACAAATGACGGCTTATCATTAAAATTGAACAAACAAAATAGTCGCTGTGTTTTAAATGATCTTATAAATCCTGCTACATGAATATTATGAGGTGTAAGCCAGGTAAGATTGCTATAGTCTGCAACTACCCGTAATTTTTTACGGATGCTTGATAATTTTTGTGTGCCTGAAAAAATTCTTTGCTCTACTGTTCCTTCTGCATCTATATTTTTATTTTTCTCCCAATCAATTACGGGGCGATGCATCCACCGGTTGTCATAACTTTTGCCTTCGTCAAGTAAATAACTATAGTCATTGGTACTACCCGTTTCATCTCCATAAAATATCATAGGTAACCCTCCAATAAAAAAACTGAGTGATTGCATCAATAAAATTTTATTGATAGAAGTAGCAATTGCATCATCATTATTTTCATCAATTGCTTTTTCCAACCCGCAAAGTGATGCGAGTGTTCCGCTGATGCGAGCATCACCTGTTTTAGGATTATATGAGAACAAAGCACCTTTAGAAGGTGAACCAAAGAAGTTTCCTGAGTAATAATTTTTTAAAAACTGCCTGTGTTCATAGGCATTATAACCTGCCTCTTGAATCATATCATCATCATAACCTAAGCCTATATCATCATGGCTGCGTGTATAGGTTATCCACGAAGTGCCAAAAGGTTTTTGTAATAATATATGTTGTGCCGCAAGCATAATTTTTGTATCGCCGGTTGCTAGTGCATCCCATTGCAAAGCCATTTGTGTTGCGTTGTAAGCGAAATCACATTCTTTGGAAGTATAAGTTCCTGTGCCAAAATAATTCATGATCTCTTTTGGAGATACGATCGCTTCGCCTAATAAAGCCATGCCGGGTGTGGCCACTTCAACGCAAAGTTTTATAAGTTTTAAAATTGTGTGCGCCTGTGGCAGATTTTGACAAGAGGTTCCCAATTGTTTCCATATAAATGCTGGTGCATCAATTCGTAGAATATCAACACCAATGTTTGCATAAAAAAATATTGTATCCAACATGGCCACAAAAACTTCTGGGTTAGCATAATTAAGATCCCATTGGTAATTATGGAAAACCGTCATCACCCATTTGCTACATTCTTTAACCCATGTAAAATTTCCCGGTGCACTTCCAGGGAAAATTTCAGGCATGGATTTTTCAAATTCATCAGGAATGTTTCTATCATCATACATATAAAAAAAATCCTGGAATTTTTTTTCACCGGCTTTTGCTTTTTCGGCCCATTGATGATGACGAGATGTATGATTGAGAACAATGTCAATCATCAAATACATATTTTCTTCGCTCATCTTTTTACGCAGACTTTGAAGGTCAGCTAAGCTTCCAAATCTTTTATCTACTTTCCTGAAATCAGACACTGCATAACCTCCATCACTTTCTCCTGTAGGGCTTTCAAACAAAGGCATGAGATGCAGCACATTCACACCAAGCTCTTTGAAATAAGAAATTTTCTTCTCCAGGCTGGAAATATTATCGCAAAACCTGTCAACATACAAACTCATCCCTGCCAGCTCATTACTTAAAAACCAATTGCCTCGT
>JBDTYU010000263.1:0-5922 GCA_040005535.1 Ginsengibacter sp.
CTATTTTTTCAAGTTGCGCTTTCATGAATTTTTTATGAGCAGCACTTTCCTTTTGAAAAGGTTTATGATTTATTGCTGCTACAATCATTTTTATTTCTTCCAGTAATTTTTTTCCAGGTTCATCAACATATGCATTACAAAAATTTTCAAATACAAACTCTGTGGCTGCACCGGTAGGATGGACAAGGTCGCTTTTATAAAAACGATAATCCCGCAATACATCAATTATCAATTCGTATGCGGGAAAATAAAATACATTTTGTGACTTTTCTATTATAAAATGAATCGCTTCAATAAGTCTCGCTTTGCTCTTGTTGTTTTCTATAACACCATCTCTTACATGCCTTACCGGGCTTATGGTAAAAATAATTTTTAACTGAGGATTAAAGGATTGAAGTTTTAATACTGAAGCTGAAAGATTGGAAATAATTTCTTCAACCGGCAACAATTTTTTTTCAAAAAAATCCTGTGCCGCCTTGTGACAATTGGCGACATGCTCACCCGATTTTTTAAGCTGGTAACTATAAGATGTACCTGCTGTAATAACAAGCCATGATGCGTTTTTCAAAAACAGGTGCGCTTCATATTGTGAATGATTGATGCTTTGTAAAACATTTTCTTTATTCATTCCTGAAAAAAGAGAATGATGTTGCCAGCTATGCCATAATTCATCCCACAAAAAAAGATCATCATCCGTAAACTTTTTATTTTCAATATAAGACACGAGTGCAGAACTGATGCTTACAGGATCGTATAAAATTCCATTAGGATTTTGCAGCACATTAAATTTCAAATCTCTCATTTTGTCACCAATCTCTTCGGTAAAGCATGAACCAATGAAAAGAATTTTATCGGTGTAAGAAATTTTAAGCGAAGAAGGTGTAACCTGAAATGGTAAAAGCAATTCCATTATAAAAATTATTTTAAAAAAATCAGAAATATTTTTTAAATAAATATTTCTGATGCAAGCCTTAAACTTTCTGTGAGTGCATCAGCATTAATTTCTTTTAGATAGCCTAATTGTTTGAAATATGGAATCATTAATTCAGAATCCATATTTCCAACAAGTTCATCATCCGCCATGGGGCAGCCACCAATTCCTTTTAAAGCGCCATCAAAGCGCCTGCAACCCTGTTCTAAAGCAGCATCAATTTTTTGTTGCCAGTTTATATTTGTGGAATGAAGATGAACACCTGTTTCTATTTCAGAAAATGCAGAAATAACTTTAGCTGTAACAGATGATATTTGCGAAGGTTTTGCTATGCCAACGGTGTCTGCCAGGGAAATTATTTTAATCCCCTCTCCCACCAATTTATCAATCCATTGCAAAACAATATCCTCATCATAATCATCTCCATAAGGATTTCCAAACGCCATTGAGATATACACAACTAATTCTTTTTTATTTTTATCACAGATATTTTTTATTTCTTTTACAGTTTCCAAAGATGCTTCGATAGTACTATTGGTATTGCGCATTTGGAAAGTAGGAGAAATAGAAAATGGAAACCCGAGATAACTGATTGTATCATAAACAGAAGCTTCTCTTGCACCACGTACATTAGCAATAATTGCCAACAACTTTGTCCTGGTGTTATCTATTGATAGTTGGCTAATGACTTCTTTCGTATCTGCCATTTGCGGGATTGCTTTTGGCGAAACAAAACTTCCGAAATCTATTGTATTAAAACCAACCTGCAATAACTGGTTGATGTATGCAATCTTTTTTTCTGTTGTTATAAAATTTTTCCATCCCTGCATCGCATCTCTGGGGCATTCAACAAGTTGAATCGTATTATTCATAACAGGTGCAAATTAACTTTAAAAAATTGCAGCAACTTCACAAAAAGAAATTATTAAAAGTGCTCATTAACAAGGATATATTTTAGCGAATAATAAAATTTATTTTTCTCAAATATGCGCAAAGAAAAGTGACGGGAATCTAAAAACTTAAGATTTGATTTCTAAGATTTTTCAGTGTAGCTACTGGTTTTTCACTGAACAACGTTTACTTTCTTTAATAAACATGTAATGCCATACACGGGGTCAATTTCAAACCAACGATGAGAGTTTTTTGTGGGCTATTTTCTCAAATCAGTTTTTAAAAATAATACTTATACTATTCGCTGCTTCATGGCTTCATATAAAATCATTCCTGCAGCAACAGAAACATTTAATGATTCAAAATTCTTTTGGGTGGGAATTTTAAAACTCCTGTCACATGCTTTGTATAAGACGGGTTGAATTCCTTTGTCTTCACTGCCCATGATAATTGCACAGGGTTCTTTAAAATCTATATCAAAAATATTCACCTCTGCTGTCATTTCACTTGCAAAAACCTTTATACCATTTAAGTGCATTTCATCAATTGCATTCATAAGACTCTTTACCCGGCATACGGCAATATTTTCCAGCGCTCCCGCCGATGTTGCGATGGCATCTTCATTCAATGCCCCTACCCCTTTTTCGGGAATAATAATTGCATGTACACCACAACAAAAAGCAGTTCTTGAAAGTGCACCTATATTGCGTATATCTGTAATACCATCTAACATTAACAACAGGGGAGTTTCTCCATTTTCAACAATTAATGAAATTACATCCTGCAGATTCTGGTATTGAACTTTAGATTTTACAGCAATACATCCATTGTGATTTTCTAAATTAAAATTTCTTAATTTTTCAAAAGGAACTTTGTTTACAGGTGTTCCAAACTTTTCAGCAATCAATCTTAGTTCCTCTGCATCAGGAGAATTTATAGTTGCCAGCAGGTATATCCTTTCTAGTTGTTGGCCGGCCTTCATTGCTTCAATCACAGAATTGATACCTGCAATCAATAGATTTTTTTTAGGTCTATGTTGTTGAATAAAAGGTTTATTATGTTGTTTCACTTTTAAAGTTATCCGGTTAATTATCTGCAAATAAAAAGCCCTCAATCTGAGGGCTCTGCTATTATTTTTAAAAATTATTTGATTCCAAACGCTTTTTTTACTTTGTCAACATAGTCAAGTTTTTCCCAGGTAAATAATTCCACCTTAATCTTCTTGTCAGTGCCATTGGGTAAGTTAAAGGTTTTCGTAACTACTTCATTTTTACGTCCCATGTGGCCATAGGCGGCAGTTTCACTATAAATTGGATTGCGCAGCTTCAATCTTTGCTCAATAAAATATGGACGCATGTCAAATATGCCATCTATCTTTTTTGCAATTTCACCGTCATTTAATTTTACTTTGGCCGTACCATAAGTATTTACATTTACGCTGGTGGGTTGTGCTACACCAATTGCGTATGAAACTTGCACAAGAACCTCGTCACAAATACCAGCCGCGACTAAATTCTTTGCAATGTGACGTGTGGCATACGCGGCGCTTCTATCAACCTTACTGGGATCTTTACCACTAAAAGCGCCACCGCCGTGGGCTCCTTTTCCACCATAAGTATCTACAATAATTTTACGGCCTGTTAAACCCGTATCTCCATGTGGGCCCCCTATTACGAACTTTCCGGTTGGGTTAATATGGTATTTGATTTTATCATTGAAGAAATGCGCATACTCCGGATATTTTTTCTTCATACGTGGTACTAAAATCTTCTTAATATCATCTGAGATTTTTTTAAGCATTTTTTCTTCAGTAGAAAAATCATCATGTTGTGTAGATATTACAACGGCATCAATTCTCTGAGGTTTATTATCATCTCCATATTCAAGAGTAACCTGGCTCTTGGCATCAGGACGAAGATATTTTATTTCTTTACATTCTCTTCTTAACGCAGCCAGTTCTATTAATATACTGTGTGCAATATCAAGTGCCAGCGGCATATAATTTTCGGTTTCATTAGTTGCATAACCAAACATCATTCCCTGATCTCCTGCCCCTTGTTCTTCTTTGGTTGCTTTATCTACTCCCTGATTTATGTCTGACGATTGCTCATGAATAGCAGAAAGAATACCACAAGAATTTGCCTCAAACATATATTCGCTTTTGGTGTATCCAATCTTCCTGATAACCTCTCTTGCGATTTCCTGTACATCGAGATATGCTTTTGATTTCACTTCTCCCGCGAGTACTACCTGGCCTGTAGTTACCAACGTTTCACAGGCAACTTTACTTTGCGGATCGAATGCTAAAAAATTATCTATAAGTGCATCGCTTATCTGGTCCGCAACTTTATCAGGATGTCCTTCGCTTACCGATTCGGATGTAAATAAATAGGGCATATTTGATTTGTTTTAAGAGCGGCAAAATTATGGCTTCACATTGATTGAACAAAATGCAATTTCAATAAAAGTGATAACATGAATATAATACACGAATTGCACGAATTAAAGATAACAGTGCATTATGTAATTGGGGTTTTATAATTGGCTTATGATAGTATCACGATGTATTAAGCTACAACGTCGAATAAATAATGTGGAGACGCATTCTTGCAGATGTATTGTTTGTACCATTTAATTTAATTCTTCCGTCGGCTATTGTATTTAAAGAAATATTAAAAGGAGAAACGGATTGATTGCACCTGTCAGTATATAAGTTATTGTTGATTATAATATTTGGAGCTTTTAATCGCAATACAGCATTGTCGCTTCCTTTTGTTACAATGGATTGTACATACCTGGAAATATTGAAAACATATTGACTAACCTGGTGGCCATTATCATCGTTAACAGGTTTTTTAAATCCTCCAAAATAACTGAAGTCTGGTTGCAGGTTAACTATTGTAAAATCACAGGGTATAGGAGTATACATATTAGTGGATATATCTTTTGTATCTAAATAAAGATAATTAGGAGTAGTGAAATATCCCTCTGATGGTGCGGGAGAGTAAGCCTGGTCAACAATTAATTCGGCACGATGAATTACCCTGTTGGAAAGTCCCGTTAATCCCGGAATTTTAAGCTCAGCATAAGTACCGGGCGCTGTTTGAATATAAATAAGACTATCGCCTTCTATACGATGTGTAAGATTACTGGTAATTTCAGAAGTTCCTCTATCATGTATGACGGAGTTTGCTTGCCCGGATAAACCTGTGAAAGAAAAGTCGATAACAGAAGTATCTTTTACCGTTCCAACAGAAGATCGTAAATAAAAAGATATTCTTGTATCTGTGTTATTAAGGTCGAAGTAATTAATGGCGTTACCTCCAAACATCTCATCCGCAATAATTGCAAAGCCGTTAAAATTAATTTTGAAGGTAGTATCGCTCTTAAATATAATAGAAGAATCTTCAATAAAATTTTGTGCAAATGAATTGGATAATTTTATCCTGAGTTGATTTGAAGACGCTTCACGAAATCCTTTAACTGAATCATTAAGATCCCGGGGATAATACGTTTTCTCTCCAAGCAACATTGAATTAAAATATCCAAAAACGTTACAGGTGGTATAAGAAGAATCAACTTTGAAAGGAGAATTTAATGGATAAACTTTCACTTGTTGCAAAGCATTGGTATCTCCATAAGAGTGGTTATAGTGCAGAACTAAAACAACTGAATCTACAAGCAGGCTGTCCCTATCTGATGCAGGAAATTTAAAAGGAAAATTTTGTGGTTTTAATTCAAGATAAAAACTGGCAGTCGTTTTCCCAAAATAGGGGTCGTCAGAAATTACACCCAATGCGTGTAAGTCAGACCGGTTAACTGATTCACACACCGTGGAATCAAAATTATTACCTATAACATTGAGGATTGTATCAAAAGTATGAATATTATCTACTACGGGTATAAGGTTTTGACCAAGATTTGTTGTGTCAATTTTAGTACAGCTCCAGCTTAAACATAATAAAAATAACAATGCTGATAGAGCAGTTTTGAATTGGCTATTAAACACGTAAAAATATAATTTGAGATAATAAAATAAAGGGATGAAAATTATTTGTCCGCAAGGTCGGCATACAATTGTAAATAGTCTGTTAAATCTG
>JBDTYU010000264.1:0-1749 GCA_040005535.1 Ginsengibacter sp.
TTCACAAAGACACTCAGGATCAGCCAGCAGAAGCTTCAGTTGCAAAACCCGAAATCACCTCAGGTAGTACAACATAGCAGCATAAGGTATAACTAAGAAAACTACAAGTTTCAAATATTGCGAAGATATGCAGTATGGCATGTCTATGCTTAATACTATAATTAACCAGAACTATGAAACTGCGTCGTTAAAATATTATTGCACCTTCTGCCATCTTTATATAGTTTCAATATTTTTTTCTAACAGTAAATCGCTGTAAGAACAATTTACAAAATCTGATTTATCTAAATCAAAGAACTCAAAATATTCTGAACACTGATCTTTTAATTTTTCTATTCCAATATTTCCTGTATCATCTATGGCCTCAACCTCTATAAATGTTCCTAACTCATTTACAATATCAAAATGGAATTTCACATTTTCAATGAAATATATTTTACGTATTTTATTAACGATAACTTTTATACCATGAACTTTTTCTAATATACCTTTTAATGAATTGTCAGGTTGATGTTTATAAAGTAAAATATCTGATTGCTTTGCTCCGGTGATATTCTGCCTTTCGTAATAGATTAGCGCATTTTCAATTTCACCTTCCCGTAGTTTTAATCTTCCTTTCGTTACATTATAATAGGTATCAACTTGATGGTCTTGTCCTTTGTAAACCGGGTTTAATGTAAGCAACTTTTGCTCTGATTTTTCAATGTCCCTGGTTTTGGCTTTAAATTCAATATTAATAATTTTCATTTTGTTCTTTACTTATTAGTTCATTTAAAGTTCTGTGGATTTCGTACTATTACTTTGCAGTTTTAAAAATAAAACATAAATCCTGGGGCCATATTGAGTTTTGATTGTAATGTTTATTTCAACAACGACTATGTATTTGCCGGGATAAACTTAAATCATCATTCTGGTTAAGATATAAAGCCTGGCTGAATAATTTATTCTGAAAAAAATTAATAAAATCGATAAAGCATTTTTACTATAGTAAATATGTTTAATAAAACCTTGCCAATAACCCTAAATTTGGTTTATCTAACATATCAAATTAAAAGAGAATGACAAATAACAAAATAATATTTGTAACCGGTGCAACAGGTAATCAGGGCGGAGCAGTTGCAAGAAATCTAATAAGCCGGGGCTTTACTGTAATAGCTCTTACAAGAAACCCAGATTCAGCAAAAGCAATAAGTTTAAAAAAGCTAAACATACAACCTGTAAAAGGCGATTTGGATAATGCAGTTACTTACCGCGAATATTTAAAAAATGTTTATGGAATATTCAGTGTTCAAACTTTTGAAAATGGAGTGGATAGGGAAATCAGCCAGGGAATTACATTAGCAACAATTGCTAAGGAAATTGGAGTAAATCATTTTTTATATTCCTCTGCAATAGGTACTGATTTAAATTCCGGCGTTTCTCATATAGAAAGTAAATCAAAAATTGAAAACTATATAAAACAATCAGGCTTGCCTTTCACTATTATCAGGCCTTCCTCCTTCTATGAAAATTTTTTGATACCCCAGGTTAAGAAGGGAATATTAAAAGGGAAACTTGTACAACCAACTAACGCGGATACAGTATTACAATACATAGCCGCAGATGATATTGGCAAAGCCGCTGCAAAAATATTTGAGAACAATGAAATGTTTATGGGTAGAACAATTCCCCTGGCCACAGAACAATTAAGCACTTTGGAAGTAGCCCAAATCTTTAGTGATGTGCTTGGCAAAAAAGTAGAATATAAAA
>JBDTYU010000265.1:0-3899 GCA_040005535.1 Ginsengibacter sp.
GATGATTGTGAATTCATCGCAGGGAGGCGGAAGCAAGGATACGTGGGTGCTGGCGGAAAAACTGAATAATGAGTTATGAATTTTCAATTTTCAATTTGTTGAATGTTAAGTCGTGTTGCAGATACAATTTATTGGCTGGGAAGGTATATGGAAAGAACCAATGGGATGCTGCAGGTTATTCTAACCCAATACATTTCTTCGCAGGATGAAGCGAGTGATTTCATGTGGAGGCCCCTTCTTAAAATTTATGGAGAGCTTTCAGAAGAAGAAATTAAAGTAATAGAAACCAGTTCGCCAAAGGCTTTGGAATATATGATCTTCAGCCGAAGCAATAGCGCTTCTGCATATAATAATGTTATGTTCTCCCGCGAAAATGCAAGAGGTATACAGGATCATATTACTAAAGAAGTATGGCAATGCCTCAATGATTATTATCATTTTATCCGTAATGATAATTTAAGAAAAGAAGTTAGCACGGCTGATCCTGTTTCAGCTATTGATCTTTTAATAAGAAATGGTTTGTTGTTTACGGGGACGGTGGATAATACTATGACCCGGGGGGAAGGATTTACTTACATCAACATTGGTAAATTTTTAGAAAGAGCCATTCATTCTGCAGACATTACCAGAATAAAAATGAATGAACTGCACAATAATCAACAGGATAATTACCAGGCAATGAACCTCAGGTATTTGTTGTATTCTCTCTTTGGTTTTGAAGTGTATCTGAAAACATACAAAGGGAATTTTACGACTAAAAATGTGTTGGATCTTATATTATACAATCCTGATTTTCCTCATTCAATTTTATACAGCCTTGAGCGCCTGTATAAATATTTCGGGAGATTACGTGCAGAAAGCCTTCCTGAAAATTATGACCAGGTGGAATTTTTAATTGGTAAAACAATGAACAATATTAAATACAGCAATGTAAATGAAAGTGACATTCAAACATTGGATGCTTTTCTTTTTCAAACAAGACTTGATCTGTTCGAAATTTCAGCAGCCTTCAGCAAACATTATTTTGGAAACACTTAATTATATCACATGCCCTCTTATAAAATAAAACATATAACCCGCTATTCTTACTCTTCCACGGTAATAGATTGCACGAACCAGATTATGCTGTATCCTGTTATTGATGCACTGCTTGAAGTAAGAAACCATGAAATAAAAATTTCACACAATCCTGTCGTGGAAACATTTATTGATTACTTTGGCAATCACGTCGGCGTGTTTTCTGTGATAAAGCCGCACACCGGTCTTTTGATCGAGTCGATTGCCAACGTTATTACAAAGCCCATTATTTTTCCTGCAGATGATATGAATGCCACAGAGCAATGGGCGCTTTTAAAAGGTGTAAAAAATTACATGGCTTATATGGATTTTCTTATACCCGAAGTTTTTATTTCTTATGCAGAAGTAAAAAATGTTTTAAGCGATGTGGTGAGTGAAGAAAAAACTCCTTTGCAGAATGCAATACTTCTTTCAGAATATGTTTACAATAATTTCAGTTATCAAAAAGGCATCACCAATGTGGAAACTAAAACAGAAGAAGTATGGCAATTGAAAGCCGGTGTGTGCCAGGACTTCGCACACATATTGCTAATATTTTTACGCATGTTTGAAATTCCTTCACGTTATGTAAGCGGTTATATTTGCCCGAAGGATAAAGAAATGCGTGGCGAAGGTGCAACACATGCCTGGGTAGAAGCATACGTTCCCAATTATGGGTGGCTTGGGCTGGACCCAACAAATAATTGTATCGTAAATGATCAGCATGTACGCCTGGCAACAGGCAGAAATTTTGCAGACTGTACTCCGGTAAAAGGCACCTACAAAGGTTCCGGTGAGCACACGCTGGAAGTATCTGTTGAAATAAAAAATGGTTCTGCAAAAAAAACACCTGAAAAACAAGGCTTGCCTAAATTCAGTTATCATGCAAAAAACCCAGGTGAACCTATTAATTCTTACCGCTATTACCTTGAAGTGCAGCAAAAACAACAGCAACAATAAATAATTTCAGAGTTACTAACTATAATGGCTAAACGCATTTAATATAAAACAAACAATTATGAGCTATACTGCAAATCCCAACCGTTATGAACAAATGAAATATCGCCGCTGCGGCAATAGTGGCCTAAAGCTTCCATTAATATCCCTTGGCTTATGGCACAACTTTGGGGAGATTGACGACTATGAAAATTGCCGTGAGATATTACATACTGCTTTCGATAATGGAATCACACATTTTGACCTGGCAAATAATTATGGGCCTCCTCCCGGTGCTGCAGAGGAAATGTTTGGAAAAATATATAAAGAAGATTTCAAGCCTTATCGTGATGAACTAATTATTTCATCAAAAGCAGGGTGGAAAATGTGGGAAGGGCCTTATGGAGATTGGGGATCAAAAAAATATTTGGTGGCGAGTGTTGATCAAAGCTTACAAAGAATGGGACTGGATTATGTTGATATTTTTTATCATCATCGTCCTGACCCGGAGACTTCTTTGGAAGAAACCATGACTGCCCTTGATCTTATCGTACGACAGGGAAAAGCTTTATATGTTGGCATATCAAGTTACCATCCCCGGGAAGCTGCAAAAGCTTTTAAGATACTTAAGAAACTGGGGACGCCTTGTGTTATTCACCAGCCGAGATATTCAATGTTGGATCGTTGGGTTGAAGATGGATTGTTAGACCTGTTGGGTAAAAAGAAAGTGGGTTGTATAACATTCTCGTCATTGGCGCAGGGATTGCTCACCAATAAATATCTGAATGAAATACCAGCAGATTCGAGAGCAGGAAGGCATCTTGAAAATGGCGCCATCAGCGAATCGCAGGTAAATGAGGGAGTGATTCAAAAAGTGAAACAACTTAACATCCTTGCATCCGGAAGAGAGCAAACACTTGCACAAATGGCTCTTGCATGGGTTTTAAAAGATGAACGCATTACTTCTGTAATTCTTGGTGCAAGTAAACCTCAACAGGTAACCGATAGCATTGATGCAATTAAAAATTATGATTTTACTAAAAAGGAATTGAAAAAAATTGATGGCATACTTAACCAGTAATTCCTTTTTTAGATTATTTCGAAAGCCGCAGCATTAATACATCATGTGAAGACAACATAGCTGCTAATGGTTTTTTGGTATCGCCTGCAATACTTTTTGTCCAAACATTCCTGATTTTATAAGTATGATCTTTTGCGTTCATTGTTTTGTTGAAAACAGTATCAGTTATTAACTCATCTTCCCAGTTATAATTTATTTTTATTGGCTTAGCCGATCTGTTTAAAAAACAAAAAGCCCAATTATCTTCACTTAAAGGTCTTGCCCATATTTCGAGACTGTCTTTTACTTTATACCTGAATCCTTCCATGCCTGCTATATCCTGGTCGATTGCAATCACTTCTTTATTAGTAAGAATTTCATTTGTTTCTTTAGTCATTTTCCTTAAATCATTTCCTGCAATTAATGGCGCAGCAAGCATAGACCATAAAGAGAAATGAGCCTTATCTTCGTTTACCCTCATACCGTTACCTACTTCAAGCATATCAGGATCGTTCCAATGACCGGGGCCTGCATATTTTCTTAAGCCACTTTGCTTATCAGCAATGAGCATTACTCCCAAATCTTTATAAGTACCATGGTCTATAAACCCATCAAACTTTGCGGTAATATCCCCGGTGGTACGCCAAAGCTGGCCAACATTTTCTGCCCAGTCCCATGGTTTATTATCGCCCCATTCACACAGGCTGAAAATGATTGGACGACCTGCTTTACGTAATGCCTTGCTCATAGTTGTGTAAGCTTCCTTTGCATTAATGCCATCGCTATAGCACCAGTCAAATTTTAAATAATCAATATTGAGAGAAGCATAAAATCTTGCATCCTGAAA
>JBDTYU010000266.1:0-2972 GCA_040005535.1 Ginsengibacter sp.
TATTATGACCTGGTTGAGAGTTGGAAATTATTAAGCACTTCAACTTTTACCCTGGTTAGACCTCTGCCGGTATAGCCCAGTTTTTGAGCTGCATCTTTTGACAAATCAATAAGGCGTTTATTTTTTGGATGCAACCGGTCATTCACTTTTACAACTACCGTTTTGTCATTTTTAAGATTGGTAACTTTTATCCATGTATTAAATGGCAATACATTACAAGCTGCAGTATATTTTGTTGAATTATAAATTTCACCATTCGCTGTTTTGCGTCCATTAAATTTTTTAGCATAAAAACTTGCGGTGCCATATTTAATAATAATTCTATCATCGGAGATATCTGGCCTGGTAATTTTATGATGATGTGTTTTATTTTGGGCATGTACTGTATAAGAAGAAATATATAACAGTACCAGAATAAGGAATAATTTTTTCATAATACTAAGTTTCTGAGGTTAATATCTCAATTCTCTACAGCTATACCCTGACTAATGAATTTGAGGGATATCTGTTATATATCGACTTAGAAGAATTGATATACCTAAACTATAAAACGCTTATTTCTATTATTTATTTGCAAAATATTTTTCAGCAAGCATTCTGTCATCATTATAAATATCATCATAAAAAATCAGCCTCTTGTTTTTTACTTCACAGGTAAAATATTCAATAAAAAGAGGCAGCCTGTTTTTGACAATAATTCGCTTTCTGTCTTTATTCGTAAGCCACGTTTTAATAGAATCCACATTATAAGAAAGCTTGTTTTCCTTAGTTTGATTAAGGCTATCATTGCGGGCAATATAGAAAGCAAGTTCCTCCCAGTTTTGAACGCGTACGCAGCCATGGCTCAATGCTCTGGAAGAATTTTTAAAAAGATACCGCTGGTTTGTATCATGTAGATAGACACTGTATGGATTATTAAAATTAAATTTAAAAATTCCCAAAGCATTATCATCGCCACTGCCCTGCATTACTTTCCACGGAATGCCCTTTGAGAATTTAGACCATTGTATTGTATAGGGATCTACTATTTCCCCTTTTGTATCAACAAGGTTAAATCCTTTTCTTGAAAGATAGCCCGCATCTTTTTTCATGGCGGGTAAAATATCTTTTTTTATAATGCTTTCAGGTATAGTCCATTGGGGATAAGTGACCATATCTGTGATTTGTGAAAAGAGCACAGGCGTACGTGTTGCAGGCTTACCTACAATTACTTTCGACTCAAGAACGAGTGTATCATCGTCCCATACTTTTAAATAAAATCCCGGAAGATTCACCCATATATACTTTCCAGGAAGTTTGGCAGGTAGTAGCTTATAACGGTCAAGAGTAACCGCGATTCTGGTAAATTTCTCAACATCAGTATTATTCAGAAATCTGACAAGCTTTGAGCTTATTTTTCCATCTTTGTTAATTCCATGAGACGACTGGTATTTTTTTATTTCCGTACTTAGCATTACTGAATCGGGAAGTAAAATGTTTAACTTTTCTTCAGATGATTGCATCAATCTTTTCTGAAGATCTTTAACGAGGCTGAGAGAATCTTTCTGCGGATAATTAATATGCAGGTATTCAGTATTATCCATGCTATCAACAAAATTCTTTAGCATACTCCTGAGAGAAAGATAATTATTATTTGCAGGTTCGATTGTATCAAACAAACCGGAAATGGAATTACTTTCATTGATTTGATTAAGATTTTTAACAAAGAAAGAATCAATATATTTTTGTTTAGAAATTATTGAAACGCTGTCGGGAAGCAGTCTTCCTTCTTTAATATCTTTTGCAATTTTCATAAAAGCATCACTTAGCATCAGATCGGCCTTCGTCCAGATAATTGCATCAGTTTTTGCTAAAGTATCATCAATTAATTTTTGACGTAGATCTGCAAGGTCTTCAAAATGATAATCTTTGGGATAAAGGCCATAATATTTTGACGCCTGGATAAAATTGAACATCGAATCTGCCAATGGCATCCATCTTTCTTTCCTGCTCCAGATATTATGATAATCATTTTGATCATAAAATGATCCTACAATCTTGAAAAGAGATAGTTTGATTGAATCGTTTATTTTTCCATTATTATCTTGTGCAAATTGTATGATCGCTTTAATGTTGTCGGAAATCTGATCATCCATTTCCTCCGGTTTTTTTACAATCTCTTTTTCAATCGCTGCATGTTTTGTTTTACAGCATACCAGGCAACACGTCGCAATAAGAATTAAAAAGACACAACTTAAATTTGTCTTTCGAAGCATAGCCTGGTAAAATTTTACGGGGTAAATGTCTTTAGATTTTTAAAAAATAAAAAAATGATTAATAAAATAAATAACCGGCTGAGGATATTAATAATGTTTTCAATAATTTTTCTTTTTAGAGAAACAAATATTACCGCACAATCAAATGTCGTTAATAAGTATGGATTATATGTTGTGAATGATGTAAAATTATTGATACCGGAAATTGCTTTAGATTCCAATAAAAAAATGGTGAATCTGCGAAAAGCAATACCAGCTATCGTGCTGGACTTAAAGTATGCAACGACTCTTAATTTTATGCATAGAAAATTATATTCATTTATTCGTACAACTTACATGCGCCTGCCGGCAGTAACAGCATTAAAAAAAGCGATAGCAGAACTTAAAAGTCTAAATCTTACCATAAAAATATTTGATGCCTACAGGCCTTATTCAGTTACTGAGAAAATGTGGGAGGCTGTAAAAGACGACCGGTATGCTGCAGATCCTTCAAAAGGCAGCGGACATAATCGGGGGATAGCTGTGGATGTTACATTGATAAACTTGCATACAAAAAAAGAGCTTGCCATGGGAACGGGTTTTGATAATTTCAGCGATACGGCACATGTGGATTTTACTTCATTACCTTCAAAAGTTTTGCAGAACCGGCTTCTGTTGAAAACAACGATGGAAAAATATGGCTTCGTGAGTCTATCTACAGAATGGTGGCATTTTAGT
>JBDTYU010000267.1:0-5898 GCA_040005535.1 Ginsengibacter sp.
TCTCAGAAACATGTATGCTGCCGTCATCGTTAGTAATGTGCTTTGTTTCAATAGCGCCGAAAGCATTTTTATAAAATTCAAGATCCATAGTACCATGGCTGATGGCCAACTGGGGCACAAACGCTGTTTTGGGAATATCTTTCATACAATTATTTTATGTGTTAATATATATTATATCACTATTCATTTGAAAAATAAAATTATGAAGTTTTGTATTAATATAAGCTGGTTCATCTGTTGAAAAAAAATCATGAATATACAATCGGCTGCGGTTGGGGTTAAAGTTAGAAAATACCCACTATGTTAGTTGCCTGCAATTTTACAAGACTGGTCTTCCGAAATAAATCTTGACTTTTTTTACTTCTACGTGTGACTTTTTCTAAATGTGATACACTAATATAGCATTGGAAACAAACTTGCAAATCTTAGTGGACAAAAATGAAACATTTATAACCGCTATAAAAAAGAATGAAGGTTTGATTTACAAAATAGCGGGAATCTATACAAATGATATAGAAGACAGGAATGACCTGGTTCAGGAAATTATTTACCAGCTTTGGAAATCATTCGATTCATTTAGTCAAAATTCAAGTTTAAGTACCTGGATGTATAGAGTTGCAATGAATGTAGCTATTTATCATCTTAAAATTACCAGGAGAAAGGTTTTGACAGTTCCAATGGAGGAAAAATTTTTAGATTTTCATGAAACAGATAACAGCAATATAGAAGAAAAATTGCAAGCATTCAGACAGCACTTAAACAACCTGAACCTACTCGACAAGGGCATTGTAATACTTTATTTAGAAAACAAAAGTTATGAAGAAATTTCAGAAATCGTAGGTATTTCAATAAGCAATGTAGGAACAAAACTATCCCGGATTAAAGAAAAATTAAAAACCCAAATTTCTAAAAAATTATAACTATGGAATTAGATGATTTAAAAAATACATGGGAAGATGTAAACAACCAGGTAAAAACACAGCAAAATTTAACTACTAAAATGATTAATCAAATGACGCAAACTAAATATTATTCAAGCCTGAAAAAAATAGCCTACCCGGAGATTATAGGCGCAATTATCTGTTTTATTGGTGCTGCATTCATTGCAACAAATTTTAGTAAATTAGATACGACTTTTTTGAAATGTGCAGGCATTATATCAATCTTGCTTTTATTGACGTTACCAGTGATCAGCCTGATAAGTCTCCGGCAGTTTAATATGCCTGGAGATGTAAACAAACCTCACGCAGAAACACTTAAAAAATTCGCCATTCAAAAAATAAGATTTCATAAATTTCAAAGGATAAATATTACTTTAAGCTACATACTTTTGGTAACTATTATTATTTTGTTTTCTAAACTTTTTGGAAGAAACAGTATAAGTGACAGCAAGTATTTTTGGACATTCTCTTTTTCCCTGGGTTATATATTCCTGTTATTCTTTTCAAAATGGGTATCAAAAAATTACAATAATGCATTACGGCAAGCAGAAGAATTACTCAAAGAATTAGAATCTTAAATGAAACGATCGCCGCACAAAATGGTTTTGGATTAGGTACGGGTACGATCAAAGGTTTATCTTTAATTTTTCAATTGGCTTAGTTATGAATGGGGTTATAATGTCGGATGTCCACGACAACGTAAAGCCGTGAATATTGTGCGTCACTTTAATAATCTTTAAAGTATTGTCATTATGAAACAAACAGGAACACTTGTTGTTGGCGCAAGTATCTCAGGTTTGGCTTCAGCTTCCTCTTTGCAAAAGCAAGGCATCGAATATATTATTATTGAAAAGCAATCACAAGTTGCTGCGCCCTGGCGTAATCATTATGACCGCCTGCATCTGCACACCAATAAAAGAATTTCAAATTTGCCTTTTAAAAAATTTGACAGTACAATACCACGATATCCTACCCGCCAGCAGGTAGTAGACTATTTAGAAGAGTATCAAAAAGAATTTGATATCAACCCGGTTTTTAATACTGAGGCAAAATCAATAAGTAAACAAAATAATTATTGGATTACTGAAACAACCAATGAAACCTTCAAATCGAAATATCTTATAATGGCAACAGGGGCTTTTGGCAAACCCAAACCTGTCACCTTTAAAGGAATGGAAACTTTTACAGGCAAAATAATGCACAGCTATGCATATAAAACCGGCAAAGATTTTAAGGGGCAAAAAGTTTTGGTAGCAGGCTTTGGAAACTCTGCGTGTGAAATCGCAATTGATCTGTACGAACAGGGCGCAGTTCCCTCTATGGCAGTTCGCTCCCCTGTAAATGTAATACCACGTGATATCTTGGGTATTCCTATATTGGAACTGAGTTTATTATTGAGCCACCTTCCGCCTCGTGTAGCCGATACCGTTAGTGCACCTCTTATGCGGTTGAAGTTTGGTGATATTACTAAATTGGGTCTGAAAAAAAAGCCGTATGGCCCATTCGCAGAAATTCAAAGAGACAGAAACATTCCTGTACTGGACATCGGTACAATAAAGCATATCCGCGAAGGACATATAAATACTTATGGAGGTATTGATCACATCGAAGGCAAAACCATTTATTTTTCGGAGGGCAGGCATGAAAATTTTGATGCTATTGTTGCCGGCATTGGATATTACAGGGATTATGCAGAAATTATTGATGTTGACAAAAGTCGTTTTGAAGATTTAAAAGTATCGGTAAGTAAACAAAAGTATTTTGGCAAAGATGGATTGTACTTCTGTGGATTTTGGATAGGCCCAACAGGACAAATCAGGGAAATAGCCTCAGATGCACAAAAAATTGCAAGGGATATTGCAAAAAAGCTTCTTAAAAAATTATAAAAGATAAAATAATCTTATTATCACCAGTTGATTGAAAAATTTATTTCGTCCAGGTATAAAAAAATAATATTTCCGACTTAGGTAGCATTGGTGTGACATAATAAAATATCTTACCTGCAGCATACTTGTTTATTGGTAGTAATTTCCTGAGACCTATATTCACACATAAATTTTATATAATTAAAACATTTAGACAAGGTGCAGTTGGAGCTTTACTTGACGAATATGAAAAAGCGATTTTTGAACTGCAAGATGTTCTTCATGACATTGCAGATGAAGAATTAATAAAAATTGCAGACAGCATAACAATTGACACTAACTGCAAATCAATACAGACAATCTTTCTCATGTTGTTAAGGCGGGTTATACCTATGCCGTATACATACGGAACCTGGAAGAACACAAAATTGATTACCCGAAAGGTTCATTTCATTTTTCCATAAGGGATTATCAAAAAGATTTGAATGACGTATTTAATTTTACTATAGACACTTTTAAAAACATTAACGATAATGCACTGCAACAATTTGACAACAGCAAAAAAATAATAACTTCATGGGGACAAGTTTACACCATTGAACAGATTACTGAACATGCTATTGTACATATTTTAAGACATAGACGCAAAATTGAAAAATTCAAACTCGCTTTGCGTTAAAAATAAAACTGCCGTCAACATTTCGGAGAGCAATGGCCAACATAACATTGCAGGCGCGGCGAATAAACTGCTGGAGAATAGTCATCTGCAATTATAAAAACTTAAATTCAGCCACCGGATGAACAATTTATATTCCAGGATACTAAAAGCAGGAGCAATTGTTGGGACTTTAGATATTCTGTCAGCATTCATTTACTACTTTATTAAAACAGGAAAAAACGATTTCTTTATTATTTTAAAATATATAGCAAGTGGAATTTTTGGTAAAGAAGCTTTTGCAGGCGGAAATATGATGATTCTATCAGGGCTTATTTTACATTATGTTATTGCATTTGCATTCACCATCTTTTTCTTCTGGCTATTTCCTAAAATAAAAATCTTTTCAAAAAATAAAATCCTTACAGGTATTATTTATGGAATTTTTATTTGGGTGGTAATGAACGTTGTTGTAGTCCCATTAACAAATATTGCTACCCGGCCATTTAATATTGGTAATGCAATTATTAATGCGATCATTTTAGTTGTTTGAATTGGAATTCCCCTTTCTTTTATGGCAAGCACATTTTATAAAAAAGTAAGCCTGTCAACAAAAAAGGATATCTGAAACCACTAACTGTTTTCCCGGTATTTAAAAAATTATAAAACGTTATTAAAAATAGTTTGCGTAACCGATTAGTTTCTTATATATTTGTAACCGATTAGTTACATAAATAAATAAGATATGAGACGGGATGTCTTCCAGGCAATAGCCGACCCCACACGCAGAGAAATCATAAACATAATTGCTAAAGGGTCATTAAATCTGAATAGCGTAGCACTAAACTTTGATGTGAGCCGCCCCGCAATTTCGAAACAAATTAAGATACTGGCAGAGTGCGGACTTATTATAATCAGGCAGCAAGGCAGGGAAAGATACTGTGAAGCAAATCTTAAATCGCTGAATGAAGTTTCTAAATGGACTGAGCAGTACCGGATTTTTTGGACCAAAAAATTAGATGCCCTGGATACGCATTTGGCAAAAGAATATACATCCAATAAAAAGCCGCTAAAAAAAATTAAAAAAAGGATCAAAAAATAGTTAGATGTACAGCGATTAGAAAAGAAATTTCGATCTGTAGCCGGGCTAACGAAGTCTTAAAGTAATTTATATTCAATTAATCAATCACGATAAAAATTAAACAAATGAAAAATGAACCATTTGTAATTGAGCGAACATACAATGTTCCCATAGCTAAGATATGGAAAGCTATAACCGACAAAAATGAAATGAAGCAATGGTACTTTGACATTCCGGAATTTAAACCCGAAGTGGGCTTCGAATTTCATTTCTCCGCAGGTAGCGAAGAAAAAAAATATTTGCACATTTGCAAGATAACTGAAGTTATCGCCGGCAAAAAACTCACTTATAGTTGGCGTTATAATGGCTATCCGGGAGATTCATTTGTAACTTTTGAATTGTTTGCAGAAGGCAACAAAACAAGATTAAAGCTAACCCATAAAGGACTCGAAACATTTCCTCATGACAATCCTGATTTTGCTGTGCAAAGCTTTACGAAAGGATGGACACATATTATTGGTTCATCGCTTCCTTCATATTTGGAGAAAGAAACGGTAAAAGAAACTTAATCAGTTTGCAAAAAACTATATAAAAATTAAGCCAGTTAGAATTAAAAAGAAATACGCCGTGGTTTCTTTCTTTTTAGTTTTGAAGATTTTTATTCAGGTGAGTAATGCAACACAGGTGGCTCTTTAGTGGAAAATGAAGCCTGGTCTCCTATCCCGGTTTCATAGAATTTATGGCTATAAAAATTAAAGAACAGAATGAACAAAGAAATAATTAATAAAGCTATTGCCCATATTTTCCACCATGATCTTTTTTCAATCATTTCTTCGTCCCTGTAAAATTCATTCATAACCCCTGAAGTAGTTTCTTTATCCCCTACCAATACCGAGTGTTCAACATTCTTATGAATTATTCTTTCAGCAGAAACGGGCTCATAAAAATTCAAGCCATTTTGTCTTTGAAAAAAAATATTACCAACAGCATCTTTTTGAAGAATTCCAATTGAATTAAAAATTATTTTTTCTCCTGAATCAAGTTTTTCCTTAGTATAATTACACCACTCTTTAATTTTTCTTTCAGTTTCATCGAATGTTATATTCCGGAAATTAGCTATGTAGTTAATTAAATCTCCGGAAAGACTATCTGTAAATTCAGTGTATATAATTTCGTCTGTAGGCGGATATATTTGCTTACCGGCAACATCAAGCTCCGCAGGTTTTGTCTTAATCCTGAAATGCCCTAATGACGGCAGGTTACATTCTTTTTTTTGAATTAAATATGATGTAATAAGTTCTTGCATATTTTCGCAAATATCTGTAATTTATCTTGTGATAACACTAATTTGATACA
>JBDTYU010000268.1:0-5093 GCA_040005535.1 Ginsengibacter sp.
AGAATAAACTTATGAATGTAAAACGTTAATCTAAAAAAAATTTAAATCAAACATGTATGCTTAAAAATTATTTAAAAATCATCATAAGAAATCTCTGGAGAAATAAGTTGTATACCCTTATTAATATTATAGGTCTTGGAGCAGGCATTGCTTCTATCGTGTGGGGCTTTCAAAATTACCGCTATAGTTTTAACTATAATAATTTTCATAAAGACACTAAAAGTATCTTTCGTGTGCTCACAAAAATTGAAGGAAGCGACAACTTGAAAGGCATTTGCCCCATCCCATTAGCCATAGTCGCAAAAAATGATTTTTCGATTGTAAAGGAAGGGGTGCGGTGGGCCAGTCGTGGCCTCGATGTTAAAGCCGACCAGAACGAGCCCTTTGCTTCTCAGGCACATTTTACTGACCCTGCATTTTTTGACTTCTTTAATTTTCCACTTGTACAGGGAACAATAAATTTAAATGACCGCTCTACAGTATTAATCACGGAGAGGGGGGCAAAAAAATTTTTTGGAAATATAAATCCCATTGGAAAAACTTTATTGTTTTATTCTGATGAGCTTTATAAAAAGCCTTTAACGGTTACAGGTATTTTAAAAGACCCGCCTGTGAATTCATCTTTGCAGTTTGAAATGATTACTCATTTTGACAATCAATATAAAACAGATGGTGCATTAATTAAAAACGATGACTGGAATAGTTTTGCAGATGCTGTATTCTTAAGGCTGTCTCAACCTGCAGAAGCGGTAAAGCTTAGCAGTGACTTTAAAAAATACCTTCCCCTTCAGCAAGCCGCAGGCAGAAATGTAAAGCTTACTTCCTTTGCAATGGAGCCACTTTCACAGGTTGCCAATCATATAAGGGAAATTGAAAATAATGTTTTGATACAAAGGCCCGAAGACGCTGCTGCTTATGGGCCATTGATACTGGCTATTCTCATACTGCTTTCCGCTTGTTTAAATTTTGCCAATACATCTGTTGCGCAAAGCAATCGCCGCCTGAAAGAAATAGGGGTGCGCAAAGTGATGGGTAGTTCATACCGCCAAATTATGTTTCAGCAGTTGCTTGAATGCGCCTGTATTGTATTGCTTGCAGTTGGTTTGTCTGTTGTAATTAATAACTTTTGGTTGCCCGTTTACAATGCTATGTTTATTTATGTAGATGTTATGGCAAATTACTTTAGCGATTATACATTAATTACGTTCCTGGTTGCAATATCGGTAGGGATCGTCTTGCTTGCAGGAGCTTATCCTGCATTTTATATCAGCAGGTTTAATGCCACAAGTATTTTCAGAGGCTCTGTAAAATTTGGTGGGAGCAATCTTTTTTCACGTGTGTTGCTGGGGCTGCAGATTGTTATATCATTTATCACTGTAATTGCAGGAGTGGCTTTTTACCGCAATTCAGAATTTCAGAAAACATATGATTTTGGTTATGATAAAGCAAACATCATTGGACTCAATTTGCAAAATGAATCAGCATATATATCTGTTCGGGATGAACTGGGTAAAACATCCGGCATTGATAAAATAACAGGTACTAAAGATCAGATTGGTTATTCTTATCGCACCATTCCACTTGAAGCAAAGGGAGAAAAGAAAGAGAGCAGGTATATGGAAACAGGTGAAAATTATTTGGATGTAATGAATTTAAAATTAGTTGCCGGAAGAACATTTAATACATCTGGTAAAGGTGACTATTATCAATCAATGTTAATCAATGAGAAGCTCGCTTATGAATTTGGCTGGAAGCCGAAAGAAGCAATAGGTAAGCAAATAAGGAAAGATGATACTACACTTTGCACAGTGGTGGGTGTACTAAAAGATTTTACACAGAACAGTCTTTTTGAACCGTTAGAGCCAATTGCAATGTGTCTCGTTGCACCTGAAAAATATTCGCAGATAATCATTCGTGCAAAGCCCGGTGCACTCAACACTGTGTATAATAAAACCAAAGCTGCATGGACAAAACTCTATCCTATGAAGCCTTTCAGAGGATATTACCAGGATGAGTTTGCTGCTGAAGCATCCCGTGTTAATGGAAGCATCGCCACTATATTTTTCTGGTTTGCCATTATTTCTATGCTCATGGCAGCGACAGGAATGTTTGCATTGGTGTCATTAACTGTCCTTAAAAGGATGAAAGAAATAGCCATCCGAAAAGTTGTGGGAGCAAATGCCCGGCATATTCTGCAGCTTGTATTAAAAGGCTACTTCTGGATATTTCTGCTGGCGGCAGGCATTGGTTGTTATGCGGGCTATACACTCTCCAAACTTTTGATGGATATGATTTTCAGAATAAATGCGGGAGTAAGTATTGCTTCATTAAGTGCATCATTTATATGTGTGCTGATTATTACCGCTATCACTATTGGCTCAAGAGTGTGGTATGCCATGCATAAAAAAGCAACTGATGTGTTAAAGTCAAATTAGTTAGTGTTAATTCTAATAAACTAACGGGAGTAAATGGTGAGTAGAACAATTAAAAAATAGAAGCCCATAATATTCATTCATCAAAATAGAATGTATGCTTAAAAATTATTTCAAAACAACATTCCGCAATCTCTGGAAAAACAAGACCTATAGCTTCATCAATATTATTGGTTTGGCTGTTGGTACGCTATGCTGCCTGTATATATTGTTGTATGTGGAAGATCAATACAGTTTTGATAAACATCATACAAATGCTTCAGACATTTATCGTATCACAACGTCATTAAGCCTACCTGGTGATAAACATAACAATGCTTCTTCTTCACCACCTATTGCACCTGCAATGAAAAATGATTTCCCGGAAGTAAAGCAGTTTGCACGTGTAATTACTACAGCTTTTTCCGGAGCCAAACAACAACTGCTTCACTATAAAGAAAAATCTTTTTATGAGAAAGATGCGGTATTTGTTGACTCAACTTTTTTTGATGTATTCACTTATCACTTTACTAACGGAAACGCCACAAACGTTTTAAAAGAACCCTATTCAATTGTGTTGCTAAAGCCAACTGCTATTAAGCTTTTTGGAAATGATGATCCTGTAAATAAAATAATTGAAATAAATAGTTCCTTTGGCAAACATGATTTTAAAGTAACCGGTGTTGTTGATGAAAGCCTTGGCAGATCACATATTCATGCAAATATGTTTATGACAATGAACAGCGGGGGTATTGGTGAATATGTTTTGCAAAACCAGCAATGGGCAGGTAATAATTTTGCAAATGAATATATAAAATTAGGCCCCGGTTCAGATGTTGCCTCTCTTGAAAAAAAACTTCCTGCTTTTCTAAATAAATATGGAGCACAACAGTTAAAGGAATTGGGTATGCGCAAACAGTTACACCTTCAGCCGGTTACTTCTATACATACCACATCAGGATATGAAAATGAAATGGGAAAACCTGTAGGCACTTCATTTCTCTACCTGTTATTACTGATTGCAGCGTTGATACAAATAATTGCCTGTATCAATTTTATGAATCTCTCTACAGCCCGTGCCTCAAAGAGAGCGAAAGAAGTGGGTGTAAGAAAAGTAATTGGTGCAGGTAAGAAAGATTTAATAAAACAATTTTTAGGGGAATCTTTTCTATTGTCATTCATTGGAGTAATGATAGCATTACCACTATTGTTGTTAGTACTGCCTTATTTAAATCAAATTACGCAGACAGATATACATTTATCTTTTTTTGCAGATTACAGATTGTGGCTAATATTGGCTTCTCTTATAGTTATTACCGGCCTTGTAGCAGGAAGCTATCCTGCATTTTATCTTTCTGCCTTCCAGGCAATAAAAGTTATTAAAGGAAATTTTACTAATCATACTTCAGCAGCAGGAATAAGAAGGTCGCTTGTAGTTTTCCAGTTTGTATTATCAATTGTTCTTATAGCAGGTATCATCATTATCTATAACCAGCTGCACTATATCAATAATAAAGATTTGGGATTTGATAAAAACCAACGACTGGTCTTTAGTTTTTATACAGAAGAAGCAAAAAATAAAATGCCCTCTTTTATAAATGACATGCGGCAAATGGCTGATATCAATACAGTGAGTGAATCAAACAATTATCTTAGCCAGTTTGTACCGCAGGATCATGGAGTTTATCTCGCCGGGGGTAACGAGGCTACAGCAACGGATGCGCAAAACATTTCTACTGATGAATATTTTATAAAAGCGAATGGAATCAAATTAATAAGCGGGAGAGATTTCAGGTTATACGATTCGGGCAGGGTATTAATTAATGAAACGCTCATGAAGCGCTTAGGTTTGAATTCTCAAAATGCCGCTGGTACAAGATTGTATTCTCATTTCGCTCCTGATCCGGAAACATATGTTGAAGTTGCCGGGGTAATGAAAGATTTCAATTATAACTCATTGCATAACGATGTAAAGCCTTTCATGCTTGTTTACGATCCAAAAAGCAGGGACGTTAATAATATTACTGCAGCTGCTAACAGCAAAAATTATAAAGAACTTTTAGGGAAATTAGAAACTATATGGCATAAAGATTTTCCCGGAACTCCCTTTGAATATGCGTTTCTTGAAGATGAAGTGCAGAAGCAATATGAAACAGAGATCACGCTAGCCAAAATCATTAATTCATTTACACTCATAGCAATTCTTATTTCATGTTTGGGTTTATTCGGCCTTGCCGCATTTAGTGCAGAGCAAAGAAATAAAGAGATAGGCATTCGCAAAGTATTAGGAGCAAGTGTAACAGGTATTGTACAACTGTTGTCAAAAGACTTTTTAAAATTAGTGCTGGTAGCCATTATAATCGCAACACCTATTGCATGGTGGGCCATGAACAAATGGCTGGAGGCGTTTGCTTATAGAATAACTATCACCTGGTGGATGTTTGCAATTGCGGGTTTGGTCGCAATTTTTATTGCATTGTTTACGGTGAGTTTCCAGGCGATAAAAGCAGCGATTGTTAACCCGGTGAAAAGTTTAAGAAGCGAGTGAAAGCCCCCGGCCCGAAGGGTGAAGAAGGTGGGTTGAGTATGCGTAGAGATTTTTTTAATTGCTGAACGGCGGAAGCTAACACCTAAAAAAATAATACTTCTAAAAAATAAAAATATGAATCATAACACTAAGCT
>JBDTYU010000269.1:0-3779 GCA_040005535.1 Ginsengibacter sp.
AGTCATGCGTCACGGAGATAAAGTAAAAAATTTAAGCAGAACAGCCAGTCACAGAAAAGCTCTTCTCAGCAACCTTGCCTGCCAGCTATTTCAACATAAGAAGATAGTAACAACTTTGGCAAAAGCTAAAGCGCTTCGTCCATATGTAGAACCATTAATTACAAAGGCAAAAGATAATACAACGCATCAGCGTCGCATAGTATTTAGTCATTTGCAGGATAAAGAAGCAGTAAAAGAATTGTTTGATGTAATAAGCGCTAAGATCGCTTCACGTCCCGGTGGCTATACACGGGTAATTAAATTGGGAAAAAGGGCTGGTGATAATGCTGAAATTGCTATGATAGAATTAGTGGATTATAATGAAATATACGGAAAAGGTAAAGGCGAAATTGAAGGTACTGCTAAGAAAACCCGCAGAGCTGGTGGCCGTAAAAAAACTTCAGAAGTTAATAAAACCGTTTCTGATGTTGCTGAAGATAAAGTATCCCCGGAGAATCCTCAGGACGAAGTGCCGGTAAAAGAGCCATCGGAACCTAAGCCGAAAGTAAAAGAATAATTTTTATAAGCCTGCTCAATAGCAGGTTTTTTTTTGCTCATAATTTTTCTTCGTCACTTGTGAATAAAATATTGAAAAGAATTAACCATGTATTAAGCCTCATTTTCTTTTCTTTGCTAAACCATTTACATGTCTGAAATACAATCCCCGCTTCCTGCAATTTTAATCCTCGCAGATGGAAATATTTTCCACGGAAAAGCATTTGGTAAACCCGGAACCACTACCGGTGAAATATGCTTTAATACAGGAATGACAGGATACCAGGAAGTATTTACAGATCCCAGTTATTATGGACAGGTTGTAATTATGAACAATGTTCATATAGGAAATTATGGAGTAAAGCCAGAAGATGTTGAGAGTGATTCGGTAAAAGTAAAAGGGATAATAGGAAAAAATTTAGAACAGCAATATTCCCGTTTTGCTGCAAATGATTCTCTGCAGGAGTATTTTTTCAAACAAGATATTGTAGCAATTGATGGAATTGATACACGTGCATTGGTAATACATATTCGTCAGCAGGGAGCCATGAACTGTATTATTTCAAGTGATAATTCAAACATTTCCGAATTAAAAAAGATGCTGGCCTGTGTGCCTGCAATGAATGGGCTTGAACTAGCTTCAATCGTGTCTACTAAAAAAGATTATGCTATTGGTGATGAGCGAAGTGATGTGCGTATAGCGGTGCTCGATTTTGGAATCAAGAAAAATATTTTGAATTGCCTTCTTGAGAGAGGTGCTTATGTAAAAGTTTTTAATGCTGAAACAAGCTTTGCTGAACTTGAAAATTTTAAGCCTGATGGATATTTTATAAGTAATGGCCCTGGAGATCCGGAACCCTTACATTATGCAGTAAAAACAATCAAAGAAATTCTTCATTCTAAAAAACCTTTTTTTGGAATTTGCCTTGGACAACAATTGCTGGCTTTGGCAAATGATATTCCCACTTTTAAAATGCATCACGGGCACAGGGGATTAAATCATCCTGTAAAAAATATAAATACCGGCAAATGCGAAATCACTACGCAGAATCATGGCTTTGGTGTAAATGCAGTTGCAATAAGGGCTGCAGAAAATATTGAAATTACACATGTCAATCTTAACGATGATTCGATAGAAGGAATTAGGCTAAAAGACAGGCCGGCGTTTTCAGTACAATATCATCCTGAATCAACACCCGGGCCTCATGACAGCAGATATTTGTTTGATGAGTTTTTTGAAATGATTAATAAATCTTCAGCCTAAAATAAGAAGATACTGAAATAGTATTAAGATTTTTAAATGAAAAATATCCGGAAGAATAAAAATATTTTTAACCATAAATAAAATCTCCATGCGTGGAGTAAGGAAAAATGAAAATAGCAATTATCAACGGCCCTAACATAAACCTTATTGGTACAAGAGAAACAGACATTTACGGAAGTGAATCGTTTGAACATTATTTTAATAAGCTTAGAAAGAAATATGAAGCAATCGATTTCGATTATTTTCAAAGCAACGTAGAAGGCGAAATTATAAACGAGCTGCAAAGCGCCGGTCAAAAAATGGATGGAATTGTATTAAATGCCGGGGCATATACCCACACTTCAATTGCAATAGGCGATGCTATTGCAGCCATTAAAACACCGGTAGTTGAAGTTCATATTTCGAATATTGAAGCACGTGAAGAATTCAGGAAATATTCACATATTTCTTCAAAATGCGCAGGAACGATTTTTGGATTTGGACTGAAAGGTTATTTACTGGCGGTTGAATCTTTTCTAAATAAATAAATTTTAGTTTTTTGATTACCGGAATATGACTTTGTTACCCCCAAGGTCTGCATTACTTGCTTCACCATATCCTCCTAAATAATATTTTTTCTTTTTTGTATCAGGATCAGTAAAAGTAAACGTGCAATTTTTTAAAGCTGCTCCACGAATGATTCCTACAAAATCGTTAAAAGGGAGGTTCATATTATTTACAGTAAACGAACAGTTAGTGAGTTGGTATTTTTCTTCTATAGAACTTGCCGAAGAATTAAACCAGCAGATTTTTTTTATGTTTGAAATAAAAGAACAATTAAAGAAAAGCATTCTTTTTATATCATTGGTTTCAACAAGATATTGACCATACGGAGGATTAGCTTTGAATAATTTATCTTCAAATGAACAGTTGTAGAATTTTGTAGCACTTTGTATGGACGGGGAATTATATCCATGAACAATTGATCCATAAATCTTGCAATTGTAAAATGAAATCCCGGGCTTTGTTATCCATATTGACCAGCTTGTAGTTCCCCAAAAGGTGCATTGTAAAAATGTACAATCGCCACTGTTTCCTGAGTCTGCGACCAATCCGCATCCTTTATTATCAATGAATTCGCAATTTTCAAAGACACCATTTCTTACCGGGCCAACTTCTGCTTCTATATCAACGCCTGCACCTGGTGGAGAGCTAAATTTTTCTCTCCCTGTATGATTGAATTTGCAATTTTTTACATAAAGTTGATTACCTCCAACCCAGGATAATCCTTGTCGTGAATTGTATTCAAAAATACAGTTGGTTAATCGAATGCTATCAATAACATTACTTTCTTTATTTGAAATAATTATACCATCAAGACCGAAATGATGTGCGGTGATTTTATTAATTGAAATGCTGTTACTATTTAGAATATAGATGCCATTATGCGGAATCTGTCTTCCTACATCACCATACACCCCACCCAATAAAATATTCTGATTATTACCGTCAAGGGAGAGAAGTGAAATTTGTATGTTGCTGCAATTTTCAATAGCTATGCAACTTCCTAAAATTGCGGCATACGACCTATTAACAAAATAATTATTTCCGTGTTCATATACCTTTCCTGTTGCCGGAGAAAATGCACCAAAACGTAATCCCTTTTTATATTTTAATATGGAACCAACTACGCCCTCAATGCTAAAATTTTTAATATTAGTAAAATGCAAAACATCTTCACCCTGGTATGCGGGCTTATTTAACTGTCCTCCCATAAAAACCTGATTCCCTAAAATATAAATTCCTTTTGGTATAATAAGTTTTCCGTTACCTCCCCGCTGATTAAAGTAATCAGCTGCTTTTTTAAATGCAGCCTGGTCGTTTGTTTTACCATTTCCTTTGGCGCCAAATGATTTTATATCTTTTACAATATAAGTTTGAGATCGGGATGTAAAAAAAAACAGGAAAAATATATTTAAGAAAATAAGTTTCATGTTTCAAA
>JBDTYU010000270.1:0-7322 GCA_040005535.1 Ginsengibacter sp.
TATTCGTTCATTAAGATGATCCTGTATTGTTTTTTTCATTGTAAAAAATTTCATTCAAAAAAATAATTCTCTGATTGTTTCAATGATTCACAGGTAATAAATACAAGTGAGTGACTCTTCGATACCTCAGGATAAACTTCACTGGATGCCCAAAGCTTATTGCTGGTAACCAAAAAAAATTGAAAAAGTAAACGAAATTGAAAAATCCTGGGGAGTTAATACAGAATATTTTTTCGTTTATTAGTTCAGTTTTTAAAGATGGCACCGGCCAGCTAAAGCAAACTTACCAGGTTGAACAATAAACAAATCCGCCTGATTGCCTTGTAAAATTAAGTTAACTGAATTAGAATACAAAATCGGTATGCGGGGTTAAATTCCTTTATAGCCGTTATGCATTGGAGTTACATGAATGATCACATCATTATTTGCAGCAATCCTTTCTTCTTATTAAAATCGCTTTAAATATTTTCCATAAATAATTGCTGATATTATGCAGTGCTGTCATTTGTTTCTATTATTTATTGAGGCAGCCGCTCTTTGAATTTTTGCTGATATTCTTCAATTATCTTTTCGCTTTCAGGTTCAATACAAAGTTCTTTACTTTTTTCTTTAAGCTGGGCTGTAAACATATTGAAACGGGTTTCGAATGCTTTTGATTTCTCTTCATTTGATGGCATTTCCCTGCCCTCGTAAGTTTTATTTAATTCTTCAATGTGTGCTTCAAGTTGTTGCTCAGCATAAACAAGAAAATCGTGGCTGGTACTTTTGTCTTCCATAATATTATCTTTAAAAGTTAGAGTTAATACGAATATATTCTAAAAAATGATTTATATATGTGTTGATATCTCCGCTCTATAATTCTTCTTAGAAAATAGATTAATTTTTATTCTGACAAGAAATCTATTTTACAGATAAGAATTTTGCTAACAATCTTTTTGCTGACAATCCGATAATCCTGTTTCTATTTCAATTGTGCTGTGATGTATATGATGATGCATTAATTCATGCTTTAAATTTTGTACCGATATCATTTGTTCATCAAAACTCAGCCCTTCATTTAAAGATACATGTGCAGTAAGTGCATTTTCTGTTGTGCTCAGTGCCCATACATGTATATGGTGAGCTTCCACAATATTTTTATGGCTGCTTATAATATCTTTTATTTCCTGGATATCGATATCCGGAGGAACTGCATCAACAGAAAGGTGAAAACTTTCTGTAAGTAACGACCATGTGCCAATGAGGATTACAATCATAATGATGAGGCCAATTACCGGATCTACCCAATACCAACCGGTGTAAATAATAATAACTCCTCCTGCAACTACACCCACTGAGACCAATGCATCGCTCATCATGTGGAGGTAAGCGCTTTTAATATTGAGATCAGATTTACGGTTTTTAAAAAACAGAAGGGCGGTAGTAATATTTACAAAAATACCGGCAGCAGCGACCCATGCAATTATGTTTCCTTTCACTGCAACAGGATTGAACAAACGATGCACTGATTCGAAACCTAAAATACCGACAGCAATCAATAAAAGCACGGCATTGAAGAGGGCAGCAAGCACCGTCGTTTTTTTATACCCATACGTAAACTTTTCTGTTGACTTTTTTTTTGCAAGCCCAAAAGCTGTAAGAGATAGAACAAGACTTGCTACATCACTGAGATTATGCCCTGCATCAGTAAGAAGAGACATTGAATTGTTTACAATTCCGGCTATAACTTCCACAATTACAAACAATGCATTAAGGCCAATGCCAATAATAAGAGCCTTGCTGTTATTTGCAGAATCTATTACAGGAATGTGATGATGATTATGATTAGGCGCCATTCTATGCAAAGGTATCAAAGATGGAAGTGTAACACTTACGGTATTAGTAAAGATTTATAAGCTGATTCTTTATAAAAAACTTATATCTTTTTATTTTCTCTTTTATAATAAAAAAGAAGCTTGTGTGTAAAATTCAGCTTTTCAAATCACAGATTAAATTTACAACCAGTGCTGTCCAACCTGTTTGATGACTGGCACCCAGGCCCCGCAAAGTGTCACCATGAAAATATTCATGAAATAAAACAAGCCCGCGATTTTCTTCTCTTTGATAGAACCAATTGTACGGACCGTTTACCGGCCTTTCATTGTGTTCATTTTTTTCAAAAATACTTAGCAGGCGCTTAGTGATATCTTTAGCAACTTCAGTAAGTGTAAGAAAAATTCCAGACCCTTTTGGACATTCAACTTTATATTCATCTTCATAAAAATATCCATAGATTTTTATGGCATTTATGAAGAGATAATTCAACGGCATCCATACCGGCCCACGCCAGTTAGAGTTGCCACCAAACATTCCAGAAGTCGAATCACCAGGATCGTATTGAATAAAATAATGAGTTCCGCCATATTCTAAAGTGTAAGGATTTTGCTGGTAATATTTAGAAAGTGCACGAATGCCCCCATCAGATAAAAATTCCGATTCATCCAACAGTTTCTCAAGAATGAACCCTAATCTTTCTTTATGAACCAGAGAAAGCAAAATACATTCATCATCACTTTTATCCTGGCCAGGAAGATACTTGTGATTCACTTTGCGATAATTTTCAAACCATTTCATCCGCTTTGTAAAATCAGGAAGTTTGTCACGTTGTTCTTTTTCTATAACAGTTACTGCACATAAGGGAATAAGGCCTACCGCGGAGCGTATTTTCAATGGAAATGCATCACACTTATTTAATGACAACACATCATAAAAAAAGTTATCATCTTCATTCCACAATCCCATTTCGTTCAATGCTTCGGCAATTATAACGAAATGCTCATAAAATTTGGTACCAGCATCTTCGAATGAATTATCATACATAGCAATTTCGATAGCAATATCCATCATATTAAGAGCGTACATACCCATCCAGCTTGTACCATCAGCTTGCTCGAGCAGGATATTGCCGGGCAACATCATGCTGCGGTTGAAAAGCCCTATGTTATCAAGACCCAAAAAACCTCCTTCAAAAATACTGTTGCCATTCGCATCTTTACGATTGGTCCACCAGGTAAAATTGATGATTAGTTTCTGGAAAACTTTTTTTAAAAAATCCACATCATTATTGCCATACATTTTCTTTTCAGTCTTATAAACTTCCAATGCTGCAAAAGCGTGTACGGGGGGATTCACATCATTAAAGTCCCATTCATAGGCTGGTAACTGTCCTTTAGGATCCATATACCATTCACGCATAAGCAGCAATAACTGATGCTTGGCAAATAAGGGATCGATAATCGCCAGCGATATACAGTGGAAAGCGGTGTCCCATGCGGCATACCATGGATATTCCCATTTATCGGGCATAGACATTACATCCTGATTCTTTAAATATATCCAGTTATGATTGCGCCCGTTTTTACGGTCTTCTATTATAGGTGTTATTCCATCACCTGTGTTGAGCCATCGTTCTATATCATAATGATAATATTGCTTATTCCATAGCAAGCCTGCAAATGCCTGACGTTGAATATTTTTTTGATCAGCGTTGCAGTTGCATGGACTTACGGCTTCATAAAATTCATCAGCTTCCTTTTTTCTAATTTCAAAAATTTTTTCAAATTTTTCAGGAAATGGCTTTTCGGTTTTTTTATTAGTGAGCCGCAGGTAAATTTTTTCTGAATGCCTTGCTTTTATATCGCAATAATAAACCGGCGAAAATTTAGTTCCTTTTTTTTTCCCGGAAAGCCTTCTATGTTCCTTATCATTAATGATGGCTTCATGAAATGCATCTTTTACAAATTCTGTTTCATTCTTACCGTTATAAAGCTTTTCAAAATTGGTTTCATTTTCAGTAAATAAAACTTCATTGGCTTCCTGGAAATAGAGGTAATAATCTCCAAGATATTTATGTGTTGCCATAACTGATGCATTGTCCAACAATTCAATTGCGGGTTTTTCATCTTTGCCGGTATATTGCCATTTATTGTGAAATAATAAAGTTGGTAATACGGTAATATGAGCGCTGTGATTTGCCCTGTTTATTATTTCAATTTTTATAAAGATATCTTCACTATTATTTTTTGCATATTCCACATACACATCAAAATATTTGTTATCACTAAAAATACCAGTATCTAAAATCTCGTACTCAGGATCCTGCTTATCGCGGTTTTTATTTTTGTTGATTAAATCAAGATATGGATACGCTTCATGTGGATATTTATATAAATACTTCATATAATAATGTGTGGGAATATTATCGAGATAATAATATAATTCCTTTACATCTTCTCCATGATTTCCTTCCGGATTGCTTAAGCCAAAAAGCCTTTCTTTTAAAATGGGATCTTTCCCGTTCCAAATGGCAACAGAAAAACATAAATTTTGCAGAGTATCTGAAATGCCCGCCAGTCCATCCTCTCCCCACCGGTAAGCCCTGCTTCGGGCATGGTCATGAGGAAAATAATTCCAGGCATCACCACTTTTACTATAATCTTCACGAACAGTTCCCCATTGTCGTTCACTCAGGTATGGCCCCCATGTTTCTAATGGAATTTCTTTAGTTGAATTTTGCTGTAATCTTTTGTGCTCTGCTGTGTTCATGTTGTAAGTAGTGTATAGTGAATAGTTCATGGCTTAATGAGTAATTACTCAATCACCAATAACGATTAAAAGACTTTTATAAAATTACTCATTAGTAGATAACCCCGGATAACATTTCCCGTCAACAAAGATAGTTGCCTGTTATACCATATAATCTTTCAATTAATAAAATGATTGAATAATGTAAACACTTCAATATTCAATTACACATTGTTAGAAATTAAATTTTATTTGTTCAATTTTTCGCTTTTTTTTTCGTTGTATATAAAGTTACCTCACCAGTAAAAAAATTTCATTATACGAAACTATTCAAATGAAAAATTTATTACTTTTTACATTTTGCACTTTTTTCATTCTAAAAGATCTTAAAGCCCAGGTTCCAACAGCAATGCCACCGGATGCAAATGTTTTTTATAATAATGCAATACCAGTTATAAGACCACAGATAAAAGACATTGTATTGCATACAGCCAGTTCAGTAAAACATTATAAAGCGAATGTGGATAGCCTTTCACAAAAACTGCGTAATTATAATATTTTGAAAGGCATGAATAATAATGACATTGAAGGAATTACAATTTTAATAATGGTTCAGGCATCCAAAGACGCAGATGCAGATTTAAAACACTTGGTTCTTGACATGAGTCGCAGCAATCAGCAAAAACGGGAAAAACGATCAACTATACAAACAGTTTCAGTAAACAATGTTGAAAATAAAAACAGCTCAGCGGAAGAAATTAATGACATGCAAAATTTGAAACTGCAGAAAATTATGGACCGTAAGAGCAGGATGGCTGAGGAAATTAGTTATATCATGCAAAAGATTTCAGGAACGGAACTATCGATTATTAATGATTTGAAATAGAATTTTACCGTCTCACCCCAACCCTCTCCGAAGGAAATGGGTTGAAACCTTTACCATTTCAGATTAATTTATCAGGCTATTTATTATATGGCTGAAAAATAACCTGCCAGCCGTTCGTTTTACGCTCCAGATATATATAACGGCTAAGCCCGCTTTCGTTATTTGTATTGGTTAAAGAAGTTGCAGCAATTACAATTTTATTTTGTTGCAGTTGTATGTTTTGAAGATTGAATCTATAGTAATTATTTCCTGCAACAATAATCTCTCTTATATTTTTCGGGTCCTCATTATCCATTTTTGAAATATCTTCAAAATTATAAATCACATACCGGTTCACATTATTATTAGTCGTATCCTGGTGCAAATAAAGATCAATAAAATAATTGAAAATGGCTGCTTTTGCACTGTCGAATAATAATACCGGCCTTATGGGTTTTACAGAATCAATCCATACCATTGCCGGCACGATCGCCGGATATTTATAATAATTATTTCTTAAGCTATCGCTCCAGCCATTAGGATTACTATTAAATGATTTGCTGCTAAAAAAAATGCTTCCCTGTACCTGAGGATATTCACGCAATTTTTTAATTTGATTAGGAAGTTCATGTACATTTTTCCAGGCATACGATTTTGATTCCATAGATCTGTATATTCCCTGGCCGATATATGTTTGCCTTCCATAAGCATGCTTTGCCCACCAATCTATAAGCACTTCGTAGGCTACCAACTTATGGCCAAATTCCCAATACAATTGCGGTGCTACATAATCAATCCACTTACTCTTAAGCCATAATAAAATATCAGCATATAGATCATCATAGTTTGTCTGCCCGGCTTTAGTGTTGCTGCCTTCAGGATCCTTATCAATATTTCGCCATACACCAAAAGGACTTATACCAAATTTGCAAAATGGATTTTCTTTTTTTATTGTTTTGCTGAGCATAAGAATAATGGAATCAACATTACTCCTGCGCCAGGTTTCTTTATCCATTCCATTTCCATATTTTCTAAATGATGCTGTATCGCCAAATTCGTTTCCCGAAATACGATAAGGATAAAAATAATCGTCAAAATGAACAGCGTCAATATTATACCGGTTAACAACATCTTTTACCACATTATTTACAAATTGCTGCACTGCTTTATTTCCCGGATCAAAATATTTTTTGCCTCCATAATTAAGAAACCATTCAGGATGAATTTTTGTGATGTGTGTAGGTGCAATAGATGATTTGCCAATACTGAATTCTGCACGGTATGGATTCATCCACGCATGAAATTCCATTCCGCGTTTATGGGTCTCCGTTATCATAAATTCCAGTGGATCATAGTAAGGTGCCGGAGGTTTTCCCTGTGTACCGGTAAGCCACTCACTCCAGGGTTCGTATTGAGAAGGATAAAACGCATCAGCAGCAGGGCGTATCTGCACAACAACTGCATTCATTCCATTTCTCTTATGCATATTCAGCAAGCCGATAAATTCTGCCTTTTGACTATCGGTGGTAAGAAATTTTGTTGAGGGAAAATCTATATTATCAACGGTAGCTACCCATACGCCACGAAATTCATATTTGGGCTGTGCGATTATTTTTTGAAACGATATAAAAATGAGAGCAATCGAAATGCAGTAAAGGTTTTTCTTCATTCATCAGTAATTGTGAGGTGGCTAATTTACGGATTACATTTTTTTACTGATTTAAACTTTTTAGAGAATGATTACTGAAAGCTTAATCTTTCCAAACAGAAACACCTTCACTGCAGTTTGCACAAATATCTATATTCTTGCGGCTGGTCATTAGTTCTTTACGAAACTGCTTATAATTATCGTTGCGCCATATTTCTTTAAAAGATTGCATTTTAAGATTACCCA
>JBDTYU010000271.1:0-10238 GCA_040005535.1 Ginsengibacter sp.
GGTGTAAAAATATATGGAGTACTTACAGAAACCAAAGAACAGCCAAAATGGAAGGAATTTATTAATAAATACAATTTGCAAAGCTGGATAAACGTTTACCAGACCGGGGAGCAAAAGAAAGAAAATGATGAAGCAAAAAAACCATCGTATAAACAATTGTACGATGTTACGCAAACGCCTACTTTGTATTTACTCGATAAGGATAAACATATTATTGCAAAAAAATTAACCATACAGCAAATCGATGATGTGCTTGAAATAAAAATTAAAAGCAAACCTCTTAATAAGATTGACAAAGCTGCAAATTAAATCTCTTGATAAAAAAATTACCAAAGTTGCCGGTCGAACGCTGGTCACGGCAGTACGCCGCGGTTGGTGTTCCCACCAACCGCAAGAATACTTTAGATAAATTTAAAAACAAACCTCTTAATAACATTAACAATGCCGGTCAATAAATTATTTGTTTACAAATTTTCGTGGAATGAATACCGGATATTTTAAAACATTGCCTGATGAAAAAACTGTTTTTATTTATAACCTTCTTATCTTTTTTTTCTGTTGTTTATTGCCAGGCTCTTTTTACTTACGGAAGTAATGCTGTAAGTAAAGATGAATTTCTAAGCGCCTACAATAAAAACAAAACACCTGCTGTAAGCAAAGAGCAGGCAATGAAAGATTACCTTGATCTTTATATAAAATTTAAGCTTAAGGTTCAGGCAGCAAAAGACATGCATCTTGATACACTCGCAGCATTAAAATCTGACCTTCAAAATTTTCGCAGCCAGATTGAAGAAAATTATCTTAAAGATGACAAGCAGGTAGAAACCCTCGTTAATGAAGCATTTACCCGAAGCAGGAAAGATATTCACACACAACATTTTTATGTTTCAATCAATGAAAAAATGCCGCCTGCGGATACGCTTAAATTATACAAAGCAATTAATGAAACTTATGATGAACTAAAAAAAGGTGGAACTGATTATGATGAGATTGTTTCAGAAATAAAAGAAAAAATAGCTCCTGTTCATGGAAATGACATGGGCTTTATAACAGTATTTACTTTGCCCTATGAATTTGAAAATATAGTATATAGTTTAAAGCCCGGACAGGTAAGTAAGCCATATCATTCCAAAAAGGGATGGCATATTTTTAAAAACGAAGAAGAAAGACCGGCGGCAGGAAAAATAAAAGCCGCCCAGATTTTATTTGCTGTGCCTGCAGGTAATATTAATATGAGAGATCATGCAAAGCTATTAGCGGATTCTGTTTACAAGGCATTAAATTCAGGAACTGATTTTGGTGAAATGGCTAAGGTATACAGTAATGATAAAATGACTTACATGAATGGCGGCATCATGCCGGAATTTGGTGTAGCAAAATATGACGGTGGTTTTGAGCGAATTGCTTTTTCACTAAAAAAAGACGGAGATATTTCTGAACCTTTCCAAACTGAATTCGGGTATCATATTATTAAGCGTATCTCACGGGAACCCGTACCCGAAAATAAAAATGATGAAACTTATATGTATAACCTGAAGCAGGATGTATTGAAAGACAGCCGCATTGAAATATCCAAAGAAAAATTTGTAAAAGAAGTACTTACTAAAATAGGATATAAAAAAAATAATTTAGTTAATGAAAAAGACCTTTGGAAAATTACTGACACTTTTGCCATTGCGAATAAAAAAATCGCTTCCGGCAATGTAAATGAAAAAACAATTTTGTTTTCTTTTGATAATGCAAAAGTAAACGCCGGCGACTGGATGCAATATATAAGAAATGTAAAAAACACATATGCTGCTCAATCCCAACAGAATTACCCTGACCTTTTAAAAAATTATGTTTCAATAGCTGCAATGGAAAATTACAAAAACAGGTTGCAGAATTTTAATGGCGATTTCAAATACCAGTTGCAGGAATTTAAAGATGGCAATATGCTCTTTGAAGTGATGGAAAGAAAAGTATGGTCAAATGCTTCTAACGACAGTGCAGGCCTTAAGAAATATTATGATGAACATAAAACTAAGTATATGTGGAATGCCAGTGCAGATGCTGTTTTACTTTCATGCTCTAATGCAACAATAGCCAAAGATGCGGCTGATAAAATTAGTAGTGGTAAAAACTGGAAAGATCTTGCAAGTGAAAATACATCACAAATACAGGCAGATTCAGGAAGGTATGAATTAAGCCAGATACCCGTAATTGACAGAACAAATTTTAAACCCGGTCTTGTCACCTCGCCTGTTGTAAATACCAGCGATGGAACTGCTGTGTTTTCAGTTATTATTAAATTATATCCTGGAAATCAGCAACGGAGTTTCGATGAGGCCCGTGGGCTGGTAATTAATGATTATCAAAATTTTTTGGAAAACAGGTGGATAGAGGAATTGAAAAAAAAATATCCTGTTAATGTGAATCAAAAAGTTTTGCAATCATTATAATAATAATTGCGGGATCACTCCGTTATTCTCTTTAAACAAAATCTTTATCGTATAAATTCCCATTTTTGAAAACTAGAAAATTAATATGAAAGAATTATTTACGAAAGAATTATTTACAATGGTAATACTTACCGGCATTTTTGCAAATGCGAAATCCCAGGTGTATGTACAAGGCGGTGTAAATCTTGCCAACATAACAAAAACAAAATCAGGAGAAACTCAGGATAACAATTTGCTGACTACTTTTAATGTCGGCATTTTAGGCAGGTTTAATCTTTCAACAACCCTCGATCTTGAAAGCGGACTATTATTTGAAGGTCGTGGAGCAAAAGCAAACTCTTATTTCACAAACTCAACAGATGATAATTATGTAAAAACAAAATTCAATCCTTTATATTTTGAGGTGCCATTAAATTTAGCACTGCGTATTCCGCTGGAAAAAAAGTCAGGTATTTTCTTTCATGCGGGGCCGTATGTAGCGATTGGGTTGGCGGGTAAATCAAAAACAGAGACGAAGATTTTGGGGATTATTTCAAATTCATCAAATGATATAAAATTCAGTAACGATAATCCTTTTACATCACAGCAGGATGATGCGGCTTATGATAAACTTAAAAGGTTTGATTTTGGATTGAATTTTGGCGGCGGCTTTGATCTTGGGAAAGTTTTATTAAGACTTAATTACGGTTTTGGTCTTACAAAAATAAATTCAACACAAAGTAATAATGGCGCTGATGATAAAAATAAATATCGTACCATAAGCGTGTCCCTTGGTATTCCACTTAGCAGAAGTTAAATATAAATTCTTTGAGTAAAAAGCAGGTAAAGCCTGTCGGCTGAAATCGAAGAAGGCCTCTTTTTTTATAATCATAATTAAAGTGAATTATTTATTTTGATTAGCAGACCGTCGGGTCACTGGTCAATGAGATTATTATTTTATTAGGAACGCGGATTCTCACCTCTCACCACTTTTATTCTACGTTTATTACACCAGTTCCTTTACTACATTGGCAATAACATGAGGCTTGCCTAATGTATAATAATGTAATACCGGCACTCCCGATTTTTTAAGTTCCTTCGATTGTTCCAGCAACCACTCTGTTCCTACAATTTCAACTTCAGCATCTGTTTTGCATTTAAGAATTTCGTTGCTGAGACCTGTAGGGATATCTACATAAAAGGTGCGTGGTAAAACTGAAAGTTGTTTTTTTGAAGTTATCGGTTTAAGGCCAGGGATAATCGGTATTTCAATTCCTGCTTCCCGGCAGTTCTTTACAAATTCAAAAAACTTTTTATTGTCAAAAAACATTTGAGTAGTGATATAATCAGCGCCGGCAAGTACTTTCATTTTAAGATAACGAATATCGCTTTCCATATTAGGCGCTTCAAAATGCTTTTCAGGATAACCTGCAACACCTATGCAAAATTTTGTTTTGTATCCATCTCTTATATCTTCTTCAAGATAAATTCCGTTATTGAGATTTACTGCCTGTTTCAAAAGGTCGAGTGCATAAGAGTGGCCGTTTTTTTCAGGTTCAAATAACGTTTCATTTTTCGCAGCATCACCGCGAAGCAGCAATACATTATCAATTCCAAGAAAAGCAAGATCTATCAATGCGTTTTCAGTTTCCTGTAAATTGAAGCCACCACAAATTAAATGTGGCACTGCATCAATTTTATAATGGTTCATTATTGCCGCACAAATACCAACTGTACCAGGCCGTTTTCTAACTTCCACTTTCTCAAAAGTACCATCGGCCTTTTTTTTAAAAACCTGTTCACTGCGATGGTACGTTACATTAATAAATGCAGGATTAAACTCCATTAAAGGATCAAGATGATTGTAAATTGATTCAATTGTTTTTCCTTTTAAAGGAGGAAGAATTTCAAAAGAAACAGCAGTGCCTTTTGCTTCTTTTATATGATCTGTAACTTTCATTATTTTAAAATAGATGCAAACATAAGTTGTAATGAAATAAGAGCAAAGGAATAAGTTATGTGGCAAGGTCATTAAGTCAATTAGTCAATAGTTAAGAGGTGTTGAGTACAAATTACCAATGACCAGATGGCAATGACTAAACTCAAATTAACATGTTAGCAAAGTTTTAATGTTCATTCACTTATTTTTGTTTAAATACTTTTTATTTTGAACCAGACGATTTATGCCAAAGACCTTACTAAGAACTATGGAAAACGTACCGTTACCAATAAAGTTTCTTTCCAGGTAGGCCAGGGTGAAATTGTTGGGCTTCTTGGTCCGAATGGTGCAGGTAAAACCACTTCTTTTTACCAGGTGGTTGGGCTTGTTAAGCCAGATGATGGAGATGTATTTTTAAATGACATCAATATCACAAAGTTACCCATGTATAAAAGAGCAAAAATGGGATTAGGATATTTGCCCCAGGAGGCCAGCGTTTTTAGAAAGCTTACTGTTGAAGATAATATTTTAGCAGTTCTTGAAATGACAAAGCTTTCCAAAAAGCAACAAAAGGAAAAACTGGAAACATTGATCGTGGAGTTTAACCTTAGCCATGTTCGTAAAAGCAATGGGGATGTATTGAGTGGTGGAGAAAGAAGACGTACAGAAATAGCCCGTGCACTGGCAGTGGATCCAAAATTTATTTTATTGGATGAGCCGTTTGCAGGTATAGATCCCATTGCGGTAGAAGATATTCAAACCATTGTTACCAGGCTAAAATATAAAAATATAGGTATTCTTATTACGGATCATAATGTAAATGAAACCTTGTCAATCTGCGACAGGGCATATCTTCTTATTGAAGGTAAAATATTCAAACACGGCACTGCTGAAGAGCTTGCAAAAGATGAACATGTACGACGTCTTTATCTTGGTCGCAATTTTGAACTCAAAAGAAAAGATTACCTGCATACTGATGCAATAAAATAACAGGTAATTGTTTTATGGTTAAATTGTTTATATGTTTATATGTAAAGTTGAGCTATAGTAAGCTACTCAATAATTGAATACTTTATCATAGTAATCGTTCATAAAAACCAATCAACAATAAATTTATATGAAGCTGCTGAGTCCTGCCATATCACGTTTAGCAAGACTGCGCCTGTGGCGGCTTCATAATTGGAGTAGTAATCCTGTAGCGGCACAGAGGGATGTTTTGCAACACCTGGTTACGCAGGCTCAATATACTGAGTTCGGCCGAAAATATTCTTTTTCAAAACTTTCTACGGTAAGGGATTTTAAAAATCGTGTGCCCATTCATGAATACGATGATATAAAGCCATACATTCTGCGAATGATGCAGGGTGAAGAAAATGTTCTATGGAATACTCCCATTAACTGGTTTGCCAAAAGCAGCGGCACCACTTCGGAAAGAAATAAATTTATCCCTATAAGCGAAGAGACTCTTAAAGAAACCCATTTTAAAGGCTCCAAAGATGTACTGACAAATTATTATAAAAATTTTCCGGATAGTGACCTGCTCACCGGTAAAAGTCTTGTTGTAGGTGGAAGTCACCAGGTACATACCATAAATGAAGAAATACAATATGGTGACCTTAGCGCTGTCTTAATGCAAAACACCCCGTTTTGGGGACATTGGATAAGAACTCCTGAATTAAGTATTGCGTTGCTTGATGAATGGGAAAGTAAAATTGAAAAGCTGGCACAAAATACCATTAATGAAAATGTAACCTCACTGGCAGGTGTGCCTACATGGACGATTGTTTTGATAAAGCGCATCCTTGAAATTTCCGGTAAAAAAACATTAAAGGAGGTGTGGCCAAACCTTGAAGTATACATACACGGCGGAGTTTCGTTTACGCCTTACCGTGAGCAGCTTCAACGGCTTGTGGGAACGCCAATCAATTATCTTGAAATGTATAATGCAAGTGAAGGTTTTTTTGCTGCGCAGAATACGCCCGATGATGATGGCATGTTACTTTTTGCTGATCATGGAATATTTTATGAGTTTATGCCGGTGGAAGAATATGGCAAGCCAGATGCAAAAACTTTTGGCCTTAATCATGTCGGGCTTCACAAAAATTATGCATTGGTTATAAGCACTAATGGAGGTCTTTGGCGGTATCTTGTAGGAGACACTATACAGTTTACATCTCTTCGCCCTTTTAAAATAAAAGTTACCGGCCGGTTGAAGCATTACATGAATGCCTTTGGTGAAGAAGTGATCGTGGAAAATTCAGATAAAGCAATCGCCATAGCGTCTGCAGAGACCAATGCTGTAGTCAGCGATTATACAGCAGCGCCTGTTTTTTTCAGCGAGAATGAGAACGGTGCTCACGAATGGCTGATAGAGTTTGATAAATTGCCTAATGATATGAATGAATTTATTTTTGCTCTTGATACTGCATTGAAGTCTGTAAACAGTGATTATGAAGCAAAGCGTTACAGGAATATTGCTCTACGTTTACCAGTTGTTCGTATTCTAAAAACCGGTACGTTTAGAGAATGGCTTAAAAGAAAAGGTAAGCTGGGGGGGCAACACAAGGTGCCCAGATTAAGTAATGAAAGAAATTTTATTGAACAAATTTTATCCATGAAAAATATTTAAGATGGTTAAAAAAATATCTAAGATTATTTTTATTATCCTGTTATTTCTTCCACTCCTTGCAGCTGCACATTTTTTTGTGTTTCCTCAGGAAACAAGATGCATACTAATTGAATTTGCAGATTTTAAAAATCAAGAAAATATTTATTACAGAAAAGGAGTTTCTGAAAATACCGTTGAACAATTATTAAAGATTAAACTTGGCGCTGAAAAAAGTGTTCAAGCGTTTTGGAAAGATGCAAATTGCTTCAATTATAAATTGATCTATTGCGAAGCAGAATCAGATTATAAAAATTATGGCAGGGAAGGATCACCCGCTGTTACTAATATAAAAATGGGTGCTTATATAGTAATACCGAAGAATATGTTTGATGTAAACATTCTTGCCCATGAAATAAGTCATACCGTATTATACAGAAAGATTGGTTGGTGGCACTTGCATTTTAAAATCCCAACGTGGTTTGATGAAGGCCTTGCCATGCAGGTTGATGACAGGGATTATTATTCTATTGATACATTGCTAAAAAAGAAAACCGCAGGAATAATTTTACCGGCTGTTACGCAAATGGATACTCCTGAAAAATTTCATAATGGTTCATTAGAACAAATAATGCTTAATTATTCTACTGCAAAATATGTGGTACATGAATGGCTTCTAAAGCATTCGTTAAATACTTTTATCGAAGCAATTAATGATGGTTATAGTTTTGACAAGAGTTATAACATGAGATAAGTTAAATTTTAATGGAAAATTAAAAACATGAAACTATTAGAAAATAAAATTGCTATTATAACTGGTGGCAGCCGCGGTATTGGTGAGGCTATTGTATTAAAGCTTGCTGAAAGCGGTGCTCATATTGCTTTTACATATGTAAGCAGCGATGATAAAGCAAAATCGCTGGAAGAAAAAATAAAAAACCTGGGTGTAAATGCGAAAGGATACAAAAGTAATGCAGGCATTTATGCAGATTGTGAAGCAATGGTAAATGACGTGATTAAAGAATTTGGAACAGTGGATATATGTGTGAACAATGCAGGAATTTCCAAAGATAATTTACTGCTTCGTATGACACCTGAGCAATGGGATGAAGTAATGACAACCAATCTCAAAAGTGTTTTTAATATGACAAAGCAAGTCATACGCCCTATGATGAAATTAAAAAAAGGCAGTATAATAAATATGAGTTCAATAGTTGGGTTGCGTGGAAATGCAGGACAGAGCAGCTATGCAGCAAGCAAAGCAGGTATCATTGGATTTACAAAATCTATTGCTGCTGAACTTGGTAGCCGAAATGTAAGATGCAATGCCATTGCTCCCGGTTTTATTGAAACAGATATGACTAATTATCTGAAAGAGGGAGAAGCCTCAAAATCTTTTCTTGATAAAATTCCGTTAGGTCGGTTTGGCAGCGCAGACGAAATTGCAAATGTTACTCTCTTTCTCGCAAGTGATATGAGTTCTTATATAACCGGGCAAGTAATAGGCACTTGTGGTGGATTAAATATGTAAATTGAAATTAATCTTCTATTACTAAGAATAACATCAAATTTTATGAGGGCTTTGATTTTATTTTGAAAGATGCAATAGCATTTTTTGTAAAACTGCTTAGCACAAGCTTCCCACTTATAGCTGCTCTTTCATTGAGCAGTGTGTCCCAGTTTGTGGTTCCCTGCCATAATATTTTTTTCATCTCAGCCATGGCTTCCGGGCTGGAATGTGAAAGAGTACTTGAGAGCCTGTAAATAGACTCGTCCATGTTTTGTAATGATTCATGAACTTCTGCAAATAACCCTTTTTCCTTTGCCCAATCAGCGTTTCTCCAGAGTGTTGCATCAATAGCAAGCTGGCCTAAAGAAGAGTTTCCGATTTTCCTTTCAATTACGGGGCTCACTACAAAAGGCCCTATGCCAATAGCAAGCTCACTTAATTTTATTTCAGCGTTGGTTACTGCAATTGCATAATCAACAGCAGCAGCAATACCTACACCACCACCCACACATTTACCATGAATGCGGCCTATAATAAGTTTATTGCATTTGCGCATCGCGTTGATAACATTCGCAAATCCCTGGAAAAAAAGAAGTCCTTCTTTTTCATTTTTAATTGAAGCCAACTCATCAAAACTTGCCCCCGCACAAAAAGCACCATCTCCGGCACTGCGCAATACTACTATTTTTGTATCGTCATGTGTTCCTGCAAAATGAATTTCCTGTGCAAGTTGTTCTAAGATTTTTCCGGGTAAAGAATTGCTTTTAGGATGAAAGAATTCAATTGTATTAATACCATGTTTTATGTGCGATTTTACATAGCCTTCCATTGCTAGGAGATAAATGAGTTAAAAAAGATAAAGGAGATTATTCATGCTAAGAGATAAAAAAGTTAAAGAAGATAAAAAAGTTTTTTCCTTTGACTTCTCTTTAACTCATTTGCCTCTTAACCATTTCATTCATTGCCAAAATTATTAAAAACTCTATGAATTCCTTCCTTCATTAAATCAACTTTAAAATTAAGAAGCATTCCATGTTTTAGATTCATCAATTTTAAGTATGTATTTACTTGTTTGAAGTGCACAGGTAAAATATGTTCAACAGATTTTATTTCTATTATAATTTTCTTTTCAACCAATAAATCTAATTTGTATGCATCATTTATCTGCAAAGATTCATACAAGATTGGCATTGTTAGTTGTCGCTCTAAATATAAATCCCTTTTATTTAATTCAAAATATAAAAGTTCTTCATAAACTCTTTCATAACATCCTGGACCAATTACAGTGTGTATTTTAATACAACTATCAACAATTAAAGCAGTTATTTGATTTGTTTCCATTTGCTAAGTGATAAAAAGTTAGGCTAAGAGACAAAGGGTTAAAAGAGATAAGGAGAAAAGGTCACTCATTTTCAAAGTTATTAAAGACCCTATAAAGCATGCTTACATGTCTACTCTTTAACTCTTTAACCTCTTTTCTCTCTTAGCCACCATGAAGAAGAAAAGGTCACTCATTTTCAAAGTTATTAAAGACCCTATAAAGCATGCTTACATGTCTACTCTTTAACTCTTTAACCTCTTTTCTCTCTTAGCCACCATGAAGAAGAAAAGGTCACTCATTTTCAAAGTTATTAAAGACCCTATAAAGCATGCTTACATGTCTACTCTTTAACTCTTTAACCTCTTTTCTCTCTTAGCCACCATGAAGAAGAAAAGGTCACTCATTTTCAAAGTTATTAAAGACCCTATAAAGCATGCTTACAT
>JBDTYU010000272.1:0-2494 GCA_040005535.1 Ginsengibacter sp.
TTCTCTTTTCTCGTTAAGAAAATATTAGAGCAATTAATAATTTTATTATGAATAATCATTGAATCATTCTTAATTTATAAAACATTGTCATGCTGGGGCTGTCGAAGCATCCATATAAAATGTGTTGTTTCAACAAGCTTAGGATTACGGCCCTTAGCAGAAGATAGGATGATAACAACAGCTTAGGTAAACTAAACCCTCTATTTCTTGTAATCACAACTTAATATTTACTGCAGCTAAAAAATTAATACCTGCCATTGGAAAATAATAATTTTCAACAGTAAGTTGGCTAGAGGAAAAATAATTATAAGTGTAACCGTTGGACTCATATTTTTTATTGAAAAGATTATTTATCTGAAAAATAAAATTTACATTTTTAAAAATATTTTTCTTGCTGAAGTTGTAAGAGATTTTTACATTCTGTACATAATATGGGTCAATGGTTCTATTTACGTGAGAAGTGTTATCAAGAAACTGCCGGCTAACATATTTTGATTGAAAACTTAATTCGCTATGCATTAAGGGAATAATATTTAAGGTCGCGGAAGCCACGGCATCCGGCGAAAAAGAAATATTGGTATTGTAATATTGATAAACTTTTTGATCACCGTTATCATAATCATCTATATACTCTGTAAAGTTTTTTATTTTGTTTTTGCTGAAAGAAATATTTCCATTGGCATTTATCCATCGGTTAAATTTTGCAGCAGTCTGCAACTCAATTCCTAACCTGTAGCTTTGAGGAGTATTGGTGCGGGTATATGCGCCTACATCATTTATTTTTCCTGTTGATACCAATTGATTGCGATAATTCATATAATAAAATGTAGCGCCATAAGTGTAGTCAGCATTCTTTTTTTCTGCACCTAATTCCAAATCATACAATATTTCTGGTTTTGGGATTTGATTTAATCCGGCTTCAAAATCATCACGATTGGGTTCTTTGGCTCCAATTGAATAAGAAAGATAAAACTGGTAATTATTTTTATTGAATGAAATGCCGGCTTTTGGATTGAAGAAAGTATAATGTTTATCAATGCTGATTTCAGGATTTGATTCAAATCCTTTAATATTATAATTCACAAGCCTTCCCTGCACATCTGCAAACATTGAGAAGCCTGAACCCAATGTTTGTAATAGTTTGGCATATAAATTAAAGTCATGTTTATTAGCGGGTAGATCAGAATAAGTATAATCTTTGGGGAAACCTTGCTCAGCTCTGACTACAATATTGTAGTGTTTGCCATCATATTCATTCCAACCGCCTCCAAGAGTAAAATGTGCTTTATTTTTTTGAACTTGAATAGAAAAAATTCCGCCGTAAAAATAATTATCAAGCCAAAGCTGTCGTACAAGATTAGTCGAAGTAAGTGTATCTGTTCCATTGATATAAAAAGGTAAGCCATAATCACTGAAAAGTTGACCTGTCCTGTATTCTTCATAATAACCTTTGCCTCTTGTGAGAAATATAGCGGTATTAAAACTTAGATTAGGATTTATTTTGCGATTGTAAAAAAGCTGATAATGTGTTTGAGTATAATTGTCTGTTTCGTTGCTGTAAGGCGAGCCTGGTTTTTCGGTTCCTGCCGGGTTATAAGTTCTGTTACTCTCAAGATAACTTTCGGGGATACCATACCATGCCTGGTAAGTTTTTTCTTTACCGCTTAAAATATTCAATCTTAGCGAACTGTTATTATTAATGTATGCTGTACTTACATAAAATGACTGAAGATTCGATTCAGCTCTGTCAATATATCCATCACTCCGTATGCCTGAAATCCGTCCATCAAATGTCCAATGATTTCCTAACAAGCCAGTTCCTGTCATAATTGTATTTTTCCAGGAATTGAAAGAACCGAAACTATTATTTATTTCTGCATATTTTTCTTTATTTATTTCATTAGTAGAAAGATTTATTGTTGCACCAAAAGCACCTCCGCCGTTTGAAGAAGTTCCCACACCTCGCTGTACCTGAATTGAATTTAATGATGATGCAATATCTGGTAAGTCAACAAAAAAAGTTCCCTGGCTTTCGGCATCGTTGTAAGGTATCCCGTTAAGCGTAACATTTACTCTTGAAGCATCTGATCCACGAATACGAATTCCGGTATAACCTATGCCATTACCTGCATCGGAATTTACAACAACAGAAGGTATTTGGTTCAAAATAAAAGGCAGATCCTGCCCAAGGTTTATTTTTTCAATTTCTTTTTTGCTGATGTTGGTTTTTGTAAATGGCGCTTCGTCGGCTGCCCTTATGGATGTAACTTCAATATTTTCCAACATTAATGTATCGTTAAGTTTTCGACGGATACTGTCCTGTCCATACAAAAAAAAATAAACACTTAAAAAAACTGATGTAATTATTATTTTTTTCATGTTAATATTCTTTTAATTGAAAAGGACAGAAGCATGAAAAGAGGTGGAGAGAAATTGTTCAACCTCCCTTCGCAGGCATTATCCTGATCAGGTCTGCGGGTATTATCTCAGCAAT
>JBDTYU010000273.1:0-3942 GCA_040005535.1 Ginsengibacter sp.
CACAATTTAATCACGAGGCTTTCGTTCAGTCATAGAATTCTTAACAATAAATAGATGTAAAATTTCTGTGATTTGAACGAAAAAAGTATTTTCTTTACACTCCCTAATCGATCTACCCGTGAAAGTTTCTATTATCACCGTAACATACAATTCTGAAAAATACCTTGTTGATTGTATCGAATCAGTAAGAAAGCAAACCTATGGTAATATCGAACATATTATTGTCGATGGAAAATCTACTGATGACACCATAAAAATCATTCAGAAAAATTCAAAATTTATTGCGAAGTGGATTTCAGAAACAGACAGGGGCATGTATGATGCCATTAATAAAGGTATGAGTATGGCTACAGGTGATATAATAGGTGTGTTGAACAGTGACGATATGCTTGCTTCAGCAGATGTGATAATGGATATTGTTGCCTGTTTTGAAGAGAGTGGAACTGATGCAATCTATGGTGATCTGGTTTATGTTGACCCGGTAAATCCTCAAAAAGTAATGCGGTACTGGAAAGGCTTGCCGTATAAGCGTTCCCGCTTTACTTATGGCTGGATGCCTGCTCATCCAACGTTTTATATCCGGAAAGAATTAGTTAATCAATTCGGAAATTATGAGAATCATTATTATTCAGCTGCCGACTACGAATTTATGGCCCGGTATCTTTACCGCTTTAAAGTAAAAGCCTGTTATCTTCCAAAAATGATCGTGAAAATGAGAATGGGTGGTGTAAGTAATGGTAATCTCTCCAGGAGATTACGGGCTAACCGCCGGGATTATCTCGCCATGAAAAGAAATAAAATTCCTTTTGCTTTTTTTGTTTCCATATTAAAGCCAGTGATTAAAATTCCCCAGTATAAAAGCACATTAGGTCACAAAATTATTGCACCTAATAAAACTCACAAGTCTTTTTTTACATCTGTCTCATTCTTCCCTGCAGATGCAGACTATCATCCAAAAGTTGAAGGGTGAAATTTTTCAACAGGAAATCTGCTGATTCTTTTTACGATTTTTCACATCTTACACAAGATATCCATTCTCATATTTTACCCGGAGTAGATGATGGATCGCCAGATGTGGAAACTTCCATTGAGCTATTAAAATCTTTATCAGGTATAGGCATTAACCGATTTATCTGTACACCTCATGTTATAGGAGATATGTATCGCAATACTCCTGAAACAATCAATACAGCATTACATATTTTGAAAAAAGCCTGTTTGGCAAATGGCCTTGATACGGAAATAAGCGCAGCCGCAGAATATATGCTCGATGATTATTTTATGGAGTTACTAAGAAAAAAGGAGCCACTTCTCACCCTAACTAAAAATTATATTCTTACTGAACTTTCTTATGCAACTGCACCGGACAACCTGGAGCAAATTGCTTTTGAAATAAACATCAATAACTATCTTCCATTAATGGCGCATCCGGAAAGATATTTTTATTATCATAAAAAGTATGATGCTTTTTTTCGGCTTAAGGAATTAGGGTTTTTATTGCAGGTAAATCTACTTTCACTCACAGGTTATTATGGAACCGCCGCAGCCAAAGCTGCCAATTTCATTTTTAAAAACGGCCTTGTAGATTTCGTTGGAACGGATCTTCATCATTTCAATCACCTTAAAGCGTTAACAGATAACCGCAACAAAGAAATATTCTACAAAGTTCTTGGTGATAAAGTGTATAATAATTTTGATGCCCCTAACCCCTGAAGGGGAATAAAAGAAGCCTAATCCAGAATAGAAAATAAAAAATTTGCATGGAGAATACTTTTTTATAAGTTAGTTCTCTCTCCTTTGGAGAGGGGTTGGGGTGAGGCCGCTTGGTGATAAAGTCTATAATAATTTTGAATAGAAAAATCAAGATTGATAGTTCAAAATTATAAGTCCATATTTTCAATTTAGAAGTTCTCTTTTTTTGCGATTCTGCTCCTTTGTATCTTTGCCTGAAACCTGATACCCGAAGTAATGAAACAACTTTCTTCTCTCAATAAATATTTCTGGAAATACAAGTGGCATTTTTTGCTTGGAATTATATTTATTATTTTATCCAATTATTTCAGGATACTTGCTCCCCAGGTAACCAAATATGTTTTGAATATTGTTGAAACAGGGCTTAAAAAAGAATATGTTCCTTCAGACCACTCAATAAAAACCAATTATGATCCGCTTGTAAAAACATTCATTCAAAATTTAAATGTAAGGAATACCACATTCAAAACAAAAATCCTTTATTCGGGTATTATCCTTCTTGTGATAGCATTAATCAGCGGATTTTTTATGTTTCTGATGCGCCAAACAATTATTGTGATGAGCCGGCATATTGAATTTGAACAGAAGAATGAAATTTTTAATCATTATCAAAAACTGGATACTAATTTTTACAAAACTCATAATACAGGCGATTTAATGAGCCGCATCTCTGAAGACGTAAGCAGGGTGAGAATGTATACAGGACCTGCAATAATGTATCTTATAAATCTGGCAGCAACTATTGGCTTTTCAGTTTACTATATGTTTAATGAAAACAAAGAGCTTACTTTTTACGTGTTGTCACCTTTACCTATTCTTGCTGTTACAATATATTATGTAAATACTATCATCAACAGGAAAAGTGATAAAATTCAATCTTTACTTTCAGACCTTACCACCAATGCACAGGAATCTTATTCAGGCATAAGGGTAATAAAATCTTTTGTACAGGAAAAAGCTATGTTGGGTTTCTTTGAAAAAAACAGCGAACAATACAGGAGTAATGCTATTTCACTGGCTAAAACAGAAGCCACATTTTTTCCGGCTATGGGTTTGATGATTGGGATCAGCACATTGCTTACTATTTTAATTGGGGGGTTGTATGTAATTGACGGCAGCATTAATATTGGTGTAATTGGAGAGTTTGTAATGTATATTCTTATGCTTACATTTCCTGTAATGGCCATAGGGTGGACGGCCAGTATGATACAAAGAGCAGCAACCTCACAGCGACGCATAAACGAATTTTTGCACACGGTGCCTTCTGTTCAAAATAAGCCCGTTCCAAAAAAAGTAATTCTTAATGGGGATATTGAATTCAGGGACGTTGATTTTATTTATCCGCATACAGGAATACATGCTATAAACAATTTCAATCTCAAAATTCATAAAGGAGAGAAAGTTGCTATCATTGGAAAAACGGGATCAGGGAAATCTACCATTGCCCAATTGATGCTGAGAATGTATGATCCGCAAAAAGGAAAAATTCTGTATGATGAAACTGATATTCGTGAAATAGATCTTACAGTGATACGGTCACAAATAAGTTATGTTCCCCAGGATGTATTCTTATTCAGCGATACTGTAGAAAACAATATAGGCTTTGCATTGCAGAATGCTAACATAGAAAATATTTACCAGGCTGCAGGCAATGCTGCTGTTGCCAGGGAGATAGAGCGATTTCCGCAAACATATAAAACCATGATAGGTGAGAGAGGTGTGACATTGAGTGGCGGACAAAAACAAAGAATATCTATTGCAAGGGCATTAATTAAAAATCATGAAATAATTGTGTTTGATGATTGCCTTAGTGCAGTAGATTCAAAAACGGAAAATGAAATTTTATCGAATCTCAATAATTTTTTACATGCTAAAACGGCGATAATTATTACACACCGCATTTTTTCTCTTTTTAATTTTGATAAAATAATTGTATTGCAGGATGGCGCCATCGCCGAAAAAGGAACTCATCGTCAACTGCTTGATCTTGACGGCCTGTATGCTGAAATGTATTATAACCAGCAGAAACAGGAAAAGAATGTAACATACTAAAAGTGGAACTTTTCAATTATTTTGCTAATTGAAAAACAATTTTATCTTTGCCTCAACACAATAAATAAATCCATAAATTAAAATTATAAAAGTGGCGTACGAAAATAATGACAAAAAGATGGAAAGTGTTTATAGCCA
>JBDTYU010000274.1:0-4065 GCA_040005535.1 Ginsengibacter sp.
TAATTAATTTTTCAAAAATCGAAGCATTTGAAGGAAGCCAAATAAAAATAAAAGACAAAATGCTGCCCATTGGCAGAAGTTATAAAGATGGATTTATGAAAATGATTGAAGAAAGATTGGTCAAGAGATAGACCCACAATTATGTTGCAAAAATTCATAATGTAAAAAAAATTATTGGTAAAAAAAAATTGTTAGCAGCGATGACAAGTTATTTTATGTTTTATGTTCATCTATATCTTTGTCGCGCTTCGTCATTGGCGGCAGTTTACATTCAGCTATTCATACAAAAATCAACCACTTAAATAATACTATTGAAATCAAATATTGCAGTGCTCCTGGATTTGAATGGCACTCTTGTTTCGCCACTTAAACCAGAGTCACTTTCTGAAATGAAAATAATTCCCGGTGCTGATATAGCCGTTAAGAGACTTGTTGAAGAAAATTTTATATGCCCTGTTGTTACAATCCAGTCGGGGATTGCAAAAGAACGGTTTACAGAACAGGAATTCCGCGATTGGTTTTCAGCTTTCTTTATCAACCTGAAATTGGATATAAAAGGACCATACATCTGTCCGCATAGATTTACAGAAGATTGTGTTTGCAAAAAGCCTAATTCATTTTTATATAACCGGGCGGCAAAGGATTATTCAATTGATTTATCAAAGTCATATGTAATTGGTGATACAGCATGGGACATGATTGCAGGAAAAAATATCGGGGGCGCGTAGTTGTCTTGTAAGGACAGGCTGGGCACTGAGTGAACCTGAATATCTAAATGCTATACCGCATGCATCATATATGGAACAAACTCTTGGAGACGTGGTTGATTGGATTCTTGAAATGGAAAAACTGCCGAAAACGAATAAATGTAGCCGCTTTGGTTAAACACTTCAAGTATGACAATAAATGCAATTAAAACCAATCTACCGGAAATTCTTCCATTAAGAAACTTGTTTTTGCAGGAAAACAATTTTCAAATCAGGTATAATGCACAGCATGAACGTGGCTGGTCAGACAGCTACCTTATAATGCATAATGAAGAAAGAATTGGCTACGGTTCTGTAATGGAAAATGAAAACAGCAATGTCAGAGATTCGATTTTTGAATTTTATATAATTCCATCTTTCAGGAATTTAGCACCACTTGCTTTCTTAGAATTAATTCACGCTTCAAAGTCATCCTACATTATATGTCAGAGTAACGATTTATTATTATTGTTGTTACTATTTCAATTTGGAGAAAACATAAATGCGGATACCATCTTATTGGAAGAAAGTTTCACGTCATCTATGCATTTTGATAATCTTATTTTCAGAAAGCGCAATGACAACGATATTGTTTTTGAACATAAGGCGGAACCCGTTGGCAGCTTTGTTTTAGAATTCAATAATGAAATTGTGGCAACCGGTGGATTTTTGCTGCATTATAATTTGCCCTTCGCTGATTTATATATGGAAGTGAGAGAAGATTGCCGGAGAAAGGGATTTGGAAGTTTCCTCATTCAGAAAATAAAAAAGCAATGCTATCTTGCCGGTAGAGTTCCTGCAGCCCGAACCGGTTTAGATAATATTGCTTCGAGAGCGACTCTAATAAAAGCAGGTTTTAAGGTGGCCGGATTTATGTTGCTTGCTAAAATTAAATCGCAACCATGAAAACAAAATTTAAGAATAAAAATTAGCTGAATGAAACAACGGTATATGTTGCCTTAACTGAAGGCAATTTGAAAGACAAATCCAGGAAGTGATAATTAATACTATTAAGACTTGAATAGGTAATTATCTCACAGATTCATATCCACCTAACACGCCCTTTTTTGACAGAACAATTTGCCAAAGCTGATTGTTACGGGCACGAAATGAGCCGGCATAAGAAAGCAGATAGTACTTCCACATGCGGTAAAAGCGTTCGCCGTACTCTTCTTTAAGTTCATGCCAGTTTCTGTCAAAATTTTGAAACCATCCCATGAGCGTATAGTCGTAATAAGCGCCGAAATTATGGAGGTCTTCCATAATAAAAATATGCTCCATAGCCGCAGCAAGTTGTTTTATTGATGGCATAACTGCATTTGGAAAAAGGTAAGTATTACTAAATGGATCGATAGAGGTTTTTGAAAAAGGATGCCCTATAGTTTGCAGCAAAAATAATCCACCATCATTCAGGCAACGGGAAACAGTTTGCATATACTTCCGGTAGTTCTTGTACCCTACATGCTCAGTAAATCCCATCGCCACCACGTAATCGAATTTTTCATTTACATCGCGGTAGTCCTGAAACCTGATCTCCACGGGCAATCCCTTGCACACTTCCCTGCTAAATTCTAACTGTCTTTGAGATATTGTAACGCCTGTTACATTTGCTCCATATCGTTCGGCGGCAAATTTTGCAAAGTTTCCCCAGCCAGAGCCAATATCAAGAACCCGCTGGCCCGGCTGAATCCGTAATTTTCTGCAGACCAGGTCCAGCTTATTTTCCTCGGCTTTGTCAAGGCTATCAGTGTCTTTCCAGTAGCCACAAGTATAGGCCATGCGTTTATCCAACATTAGTTGAAAAAGCTTGTTGCCAATGTCGTATGACCGGATTGCATTATTTGCAGCCTTCTTTTTTGCCTGCATATTGAATGCCTTTGAAAATAAAACATCTGCCGAAGCCCTCCATCCCAGCCTGGCTTTTTTATAAAGATCAGCCCTGAGGGCACGGAAAACAAACTCGTCTAGCTGATCGCAATCCCACCATCCATCCATGTATGATTCTCCCAATCCCAGCGTTCCTTCGCCAAGTACACGTTCGTAAAACCGGTCGTTGTTGATCTTAAGATCCCATGGCATAGGGCCGTTTATAGGGCTTTTACTATAAGGATTAGAGCTCCTGGTAATATTAAACAGACCTATAATATTCTACAATTATATAAGTATTAAAAGAAATGATGCTATTTTTCTTTTAAAAGTTTTATGCCGGGCATTTTGTTAGCCCGCACCTGTGTGTGTTTTTATGTTGAAATTTATAGTATTCTACCTGTTTAGAATGCCCGCTGGTTCCTCTCCTAACCAATACTCATGCACAGAGAAAAAAGAAAAAGCATTATTGAATAAATCATGTAGCTTAGAATCTGCTTTATTAATATAAGCCATTAAGATACGATTACCTTGATGGGACTAAACAGCAAAAACTCATGTATTCAAACAATGCAAAAAAAAGCGTTACAGAGCTTTTATCAATTGCCGGGGTAACTGTTAATGGAAATGCTCCCTGGGACATCAAGGTTCACAACGATAATTTTTATGAAAGAGTGTTGGCAGGCGGCTCACTTGCTTTGGGAGAATCGTATATGGAAAAGTGGTGGGACTGTGCCCACCCCGATGAATTCATTTCTCATCTCATAAGTTCAGACCTTGAGAATACAATAAAGAAAAGCACAAAGCTGAAAACAGAGATCGTACTAACCAAAGTTTTAAATTATCAAACACAGACCCGTGCCCGAAACAACATACATATGCATTATGATATGGGCAACGAAGTGTTTAGAGCAACGTTGGATAAACGCATGGTATACTCCTGCGCTTACTGGAGAGACGCTGCGACACTTGATGAAGCACAGGAAAATAAGCTGGAGCTTGCGTGCCGGAAATTAAAACTAAAGCCTGGTATGCATGTGCTGGATATAGGGAGCGGATGGGGAAGCTTCTCAAAATTTGCAGCAGAAAATTACGGTGTCAGGGTAACAGGTATTTCAATTTCCGAAGAGCAGGTAAAATATAGTAAAATGATATGCGAGGGATTACCGGTTGAAATTAAACTCATGGATTACCGTGAGCTCAATCAACAATTTGATTGCATAGCTTCTTTTGGAATGTTTGAACATGTAGGGCACAAAAATCACCGCATATACATGCAGATAGCAAACCAGTGCCTGAAAGATGATGGTCTTTTTTTGTTGGAAACCATAGGAAATCCTGTTACAAGAACATATATTGATCCATGGATGGATAAGTATATTTTCCCGAAAAGTCTTATGCCTTCTATTACACAAATGGGGCAGGCGATTGAAGGAATATTTTTAGTAGAAGA
>JBDTYU010000275.1:0-15617 GCA_040005535.1 Ginsengibacter sp.
AGGATTTTTTATTGCAGAAGGGGTATGAGAGTGAATTGGTGAGGGAGGAGGTGGGAAAGATTGGGAAAAATAAGTGAAGGAGTAATTCAAAAAGTAAGCGCTATATGCCAACAAATAATTATTGTAAATTTGAACAAAAACTATGACAACCGAATTTAAAAATACTGTTTGGAAAGAAGGACCGCACTATGTTGCACAATGCTTAAATGTTGAAGTATCGTCTATCGGTTATTCAAAAGAAGAAGCATTAAACAATTTAAATGAAGCGATTGAATTATACATGGAAGATGCATCCATTGACGGCATGAATAAAATTGAAGATCCGGAAATTATCTATTCCAAAATAGAGCATGCCTAAACTATATTCGTCAGATTATATTATAAAGATTCTTATTCGCCGGGGGTTCGTTTTTATTTCTCAGAAGGGCAGCCATAAAAAATACCGCAAAACAGGAATTACTATTTTAACTGTAATTGTTTCTGCAGGTAGAAAGGAAATTCCATTTGTACATTTAAATCCATTTTAAAACAATCAGGCTTACAAGCTGATGTGTTTAATAAATAAATGCTATGTCTTCTCTCACAATAACCCTCATTCAAACCGATCTTCATTGGGAAGATAAAAAAGCAAACCTCACTGTGCTTTCTAAAAAAATTGAAAGCATCCAGGAAAAAACTGAGGTAATTATTCTTCCTGAAATGTTCAGTACTGGTTTCAGCATGAAGCCGGAATTGCTTGCAGAAAATATGAATGGTGAAACCGTACAATGGATGAAAAAAATCTCTTCTGAAAAAAATATAATCCTTACAGGAAGTATTATCATTGAAGAACCATCTATTCCAATAGCTATCGGAACTCAGGACGAGAAAAAATATTTCAACCGGCTTATCTGGATGTTGCCTAATGGTGAATATGGCTTTTATGATAAGAGACATTTGTTTGCTTACGGTAACGAACACATTTATTATAATCCCGGTAATAAAAGATTAATTGCATCAGTTAAAGGTTGGAAAATAAATCTGCAGGTTTGTTATGATCTAAGGTTTCCTGTTTGGTCAAGACAGTCTCCCCTACTGAGTTCGTCGAAGGACGAAGAGGGGCCGGGGGTGAAGTCAGAGCCCGAATATGACCTTTTAATTTATGTAGCCAACTGGCCCGAACGCAGAAGCCTTGCATGGAAAACTTTATTGCAGGCACGTGCTATAGAAAATCAATGCTACGTTGTTGGGGTCAATCGTGTGGGAAACGATGGAAATGGAATTTATCACGGCGGTGGCAGCATGATCGTTGACCCGTTGGGAAAAGTTTTATACCAAAAAGAAAATGAAGAAGATATTTTTACATACAGTTTTCAAAAAGAAAAATTAGATGAAGTAAGAAGTAAATTTCCTTTCTGGAAAGATGCCGATTCTTTTTATATAAATGGCTTTCAATGATCAAGGCTTATTCCGCTAATAAAATTTTTACAGGACAATCATGGAGAAATAACAGCGCTGTAATTATTGAAAATGATATCGTGGCAAATGTGGTTTCATTAAATAATTTACCTGCGGATATTCCTGTAATGCAACATACATTCATCTTAGCGCCGGCTTTTATTGATATACAAATTTATGGGGCTTCTTCAAAATTATTTTCAGCCTATCCTACTTCGGATACACTTTATAAAATGAAAGAGCATTGTAACAACGGAGGTACAAAATATTTTCTTCCAACAATAGCAACCAATACAACAGAAGTTTTTAAAAAAGGAATTGATGCAATAAAAGAATATTGGAGAAATGGTGGAACAGGTGTTCCAGGTTTACATATTGAAGGGCCCTGGATCAACAAAGAAAAGCGTGGTGCACACATTGAAAGCCTTATACATGCGCCACAAAAAGATGAAGTTGCCAAGCTCCTGGAATATGGCAAAGGTATTATTAAGATGATCACGCTTGCTCCCGAAATTTGCTCTGAAAAAATTATTGATCTTATAAAAAGTTATGGAATTATTATTTCTGCAGGACATAGCAATGCCACCTATTCTAAAGCCACGGTTGCATTCAAAAAAAATATTCATGTGGCCACACATTTATTTAATGCAATGAGTGCACTGCATCATCGTGAACCTGGATTGCCCGCCGCTATAATGTTGAATAATGAAGTAATGGCGAGTATAGTAGCTGATGGCTATCATGTTGATTTCGCAATGATATGTTTAGCGAAAAAAATAATGGGAAACAGACTTTTTCTTATAACCGACGCGGTCACTGAAACTAAAGAAGGGCCTTATCAGCATAAGCGAAGTGGTGACAGATATCTGGCGAATAATATCTTGAGTGGCTCTGCATTAACTATGATACAAGCTGTAAAAAATTGTATTGATAAATGCAATATTTCATTGGAAGAGGCACTGCGAATGGCCAGCCTATATCCTGCACAAATATTGCAGCTTGATAATAAGGCCGGGAAAATAGAAACTGGCTTTAATGCCGATTTTGTATTGCTTAATAAAGAACTTGAAGTGACCGGCTGCGTTTAAATCTGCTATGTTTTCTTTGATACAAAAAATATCACTGCTCTTTTTCCGCAATCATTTTCTTGACCCTTTCCATTTTGGTATCAATTCCATTAACAGCATCTTTTAAAACCGGACCAATATATATATCTGGTATAACACCAGTCCCCTTTGTTGGAATATGATGGTACTGAACCAGTCGAAAATAGGGAAGTCTTACCCTAAGCTTTGTATTAGGCAAAATAATATCAGGAATAATAATTCCTGAATTCCCATACCATCCGCCTCCTGTTTCTTCACCTACCAGTGTGATATTTTCCTGGCCCTTTACTGCATTGCAAAAAAGAGATGATGCTGAAAAAGTGAGCCCGTTAGTAAGCACATATACATTTCCGTTAAAATGATTACTGCGTTTAGGCTTGAACGTATGCCTCTCCCAAAAACCAAAATGGTAATTGCCGTCATTTTTTTTATGTGCAACAAACAACAACCCGATATTATTAAAAAACCCTAAAGAAATATGCTTCGTATAGGGCCCGAAGCTTTTACTTACTGCATAAGCAGTATCTGCTACTTTAAAAGATGTGCTTCGTAAAAATTTCGTGAGCAATACATAATTATTAATGTCTCCCCCTCCGTTGGCTCTTATATCAATCACCAGGTTTTGAATTTTCTCTTTGCGAAGTTTCCTAAAAGAACTTTTGAAAAAACTCTTTAAATGACCCTTCGAAAAACTATTGATGGTCATTAGCGAAAATGCTGTATCCATATGCAGTGATCGCATATTTTCCAGTCTTTTCGTGACGTTTATTTTTTTTTCTTTCAATTCTTGTTTTTTTCTTTTGTCCAATGAGTCGGGCGGAGGATTATAATATGGAAGCGAAATATTTTTTTCTATTCCTTTATTGTCAATGTAACCTACATGGTAAGTTTTGTAAAGACCAAAAATATTCCTGTGAAAATATGGAAAGCTTGCACTAAGACGAATGTAATTTACATTGCTGGAATAACCATCTTCAACCATGTAATCAAACATACGGTTAATAATTTCACCACTCTTCAACCCGTTGATAGAAGTAATGATCGTTCCTCTTTTTATGACGGAATCATTTTTGTTGAGATTGCCGGTAACAACCATTGTATCTTTCCAGATTTTCATATAAAGCGGAAAAGAAGGTATGTGCCTGTCTTTAATAAATTTATTCCATCTTTTGCTCATGCTAAAACTGGTATGCCCGCAATGAATAGTTGCCGTAAGAGGGGCAAGAATTTTCCAGCCAAACTGCAGCTCAGTCATTGAATCGGCAATGGCTTTATACCCTTCATCAAAAAAATAATCCATACTATCTTTGGGAGTGTACCAATATAATGATGGATGCTTTTTTTCTAAAATGTTACGAAGCAAAGTATAATCCTGTTGTAATTCTTCCCTTGAATATTTTTTATTTGGGTTATAATTTTTTGAAACCGAACAGGAACATAAAATAGTTACAAAAAGCAGTGTAGAGAAAAGCCGCATGGTTTGCAAAAATCTGCATAAAAACTGGTAAATGAAATGGTATAGTTTTAAGACACTGATAATTTGATAACTAACCCAAAGATCATATTACTCAAACGCATTCCAGCCTTGTGCTGTAAGGTTATGACTATTACCGCCTTTTGTAATTAATATAGAACCTTCTTCTTTTTCGGTTATGTGACCAACAACACTTACCTGTTTATTTACGGCAATTTTATTATAGTCATTTTGATCAATGGTAAAAAGCAGCTCATAATCTTCGCCGCCACTGAGCGCACAGGCAGTGGGGTCGAGTTCAAGCTTATAAGCAAACTGTCGTGCCGAATCATTCACGGGAATCTTTTCTTCATACAAGACACAACCCGCCTCGCTTTGTTTACAAATGTGCAGCAATTCGCTGCTAAGTCCATCGCTGATATCTATCATAGATGTCGGCATAATTTTATCAGCCGCTAAAAATTCAATAATGTCTTTTCTTGCTTCGGGTTTTAAGAAACGGCCAATAATATAGTCCTGGTTTTCAAGATCCGGTTGTACTCCTTTTGTTTCAACAAAAATTTTCTTTTCTCTTTCTAATAAAGTTAAGCCGAGAAATGCGCCGCCAAGATCGCCGCTCACACAAATAAGATCCCCTTTTTTTGCACCACTTCTTTTTACATATTTATCCGGGGCTACTTCACCAATCGCGGTTACACAAATAATAAATCCTTTTTGAGATGTAGTGGTGTCGCCACCCACCAAATCAACATTGTATTTGTCGCACGCTGCATAAACACCTTCATAAAATTCCTCCAGGGCTTCCACACTAAAGCGGTTACTGAAAGCAATGCTCATAGTTATTTGCATTGGCATCGCATTCATAGCATATACATCGCTGAGGTTTGCAATTACACTTTTATATCCAAGATGTTTTAGCGGTGTGTACATTAAATCAAAATGAATTCCTTCTACCAGCATATCAGTTGTTACAACCGTTTGCTTTCCGAAATGATCCAGCACTGCTGCATCGTCTCCAATACTTACTATAGTAGAGGCATTCTTTGTTTCATTATTTTTAGTAAGATGGTCAATGAGACCAAATTCACCAAGAGTTGTAACCTCTGTTCTTACTTCTGACATAGTTAAGTTATATGTACGATTTATGATGTTTGATGTACAATGTTCCTGCTAAGAGATTTACATTAGTTGTGAGATCTTACTTTTCCCTGCACCCAGTCAATTAGCTCGTCGTGAATTTTTGCATTTGTTGCTATGATGCCGGGCTTATAAGGAGAATATAAATCTCCTTTTAAGTCTGTAACTTTTCCACCGGCTTCCTCTACAATTATAAACCCTGCCGCACTATCCCATGCATTCAACTGGTGTTCATAAAATCCATCAAAGCGTCCGGCTGCAACCCAGCATAGGTCTATGGCAGCGCTGCCAAGCCTGCGAACTGGAATTCCTTTTCTTATTAATCTTGAAAAGACTTCAAGGGGGCCGTTAAGTTGATCCAGATAAGTATAGGGAAAGCCTGTCACAAGACAACTTGTTAGTAGGCTGGTTTTATTGCTTACCGATATTTTTTTATCATTGAGTATGGCACCCTTTCCTCTTTCGGCAAAAAAGAATTCTTTTATTATGGGGTTATAAACAGCACCCATCAACATTTTTCCTTTATGCTCCAATCCAATACTTACACAACAAATAGGTATGCCATTAGCAAAATTTACCGTTCCATCAATTGGGTCCACAATCCATTTGTATTCACTTGCTGAAATTGTTTCTTCCGTTTCTTCACTTACAATTCCATGTTCAGGAAAAGCTTTTTTTATAACTGCCTGGATTGCCTTATCAGCAGCATGGTCAGCCTCGGTAACTAAATTATTGATACCTTCTTTATTACTAATTGTAAAAGTGCCATCAAAGAATCGCATTAGTTCCTTCGCACCGGCGTTAGTGGCATCAATAAGAGTTTGTTTATACATTCCGCAAAGATTATAAATGTTTGTTTATTTAATTGTTTATTTATTTTGCGGAATTATTATTTAATTATTTACCTGCTAAGTTGCTATCATTTTTTTCAATTAATAATCGGAAATCTATAATTTTTGGACAATTAAACAACTTAACCATTTAGCCATTCAATCATATACATTTAAACATTTTGCTTCTCTCCGTCATCATAGTAAATTATAACGTTAAATATTTTCTTGAGCATTGTCTGTGGTCTGTCGTGAAAGCTATGAAAAATGTGGAAGGGGAAATATTTGTGATCGATAACAACTCAACCGATGGAAGTAAAGATTTTTTCAATGATAAATTTCCTGAAGTAACCTTTATATGGAATACCGACAATGAAGGATTTGCCAAAGCTAACAACAAAGCGCTGCAGCAGGCTTCAGGTAATTATATTCTATTTTTAAATCCAGATACTATTTTGCCGGAAGATTGTTTTGAAAAATGCATTTCTTCAATAAAATTGAAAGACGATTCAGTTGCTTTAGGAATTAAAATGATTGATGGATCGGGAAAATTTTTAAAAGAAAGTAAAAGAGCATTTCCATCTCCTCTCACATCTTTATTTAAGCTGTGTGGACTTGCGAGACTATTTCCTAAATCAAAGGTCTTTTCAAAATATCATCTTGGGTTTCTCGATGAAAATATAAGCCATGAAGTTGATGTACTGGCCGGAGCTTTTATGATAATTCCCAAAAAAATTCTTAAGACTACCGGAACTTTTGATGAAAGTTTTTTTATGTATGGTGAAGACATTGATCTTAGTTACAGGATCCAAAAAGCAGGATTTAAAAATTATTATTTTGCTGAAAGCTGTATCATCCATTTCAAAGGAGAGAGCACAAAAAAAGGGAGTTTAAATTATGTAAAAATTTTTTATAAAGCCATGAGTGTTTTCGTAAAAAAACATTATGGCGGACCAAAAGCCCGGGTGTTTAATTTTTTTATACAAAGCGCCATATTTTTACGTGCGGCATTAGCTGCTACAGGGCGCTTTCTTAAATGGATAGGGCTACCTGTTATTGATGCAGGAATGATTTTATTGGGTTTTTGGTTTGTAAAATTTCTTTGGAGCACCTTTGTAAAGCGTGAGGTAAACTATTCGCCCAACATGCTCATTATTGCTTTCCCGGCATTTACCCTGCTTTTTTTAGCGGCCTCTTATTTTGCTGGTTTGTACGACGGTGGTTACAAGCAATCCAGGTTAAATAAATCAACTGCAACAGCAATCCTGGTCTTGCTTTCAGTATATTCATTATTACCCGAAAGCCTGCGGTTTTCCAGGGGCATTTTATTATTTGGTTCATTAATGGCTTTTTTCCTTATGACAGTTGTGCGATGGTCATTGCTTCACTGGAACATAATCGAAAGCCCCGGTGAAAGTGATGAAATCAATCAAACAGTAATTGCAGGAACCGAAAGTGATTTTAATGAAGTAAACACTCTTTTACAAAATGCCGGTATGCAGGAAAGAATCCTGGGAAGAATAGAGCCCGGTGAAGTCGCTGAGCCAAAAACAATAGGAACTTTGATCAATCTCACAAGCCTGTTGCGTTTATACCCGGTAAAAGAAATTATTTTTTGTGAAGGAAAACTTTCTTTCAAAAAAATTATTGAAGTATTGCCAAACAATCCTCCGCATTTACGTGTAAAGCTCTATTCAGCAGGTATCAATACTTTAATTGGCAGCAGTCGCAAAGATAAAGCAGGGATTTATCTGACACAGAATTCGTTTTTTCGTTTATACGACCCCGTTAGCTTACGTAACAAAACCATGACAGATGTGATGATAGCTTTCCTTTTTCTCATCACCTTTCCACTTCATTTTATATTAAAAGCAAGACCATTTGCTTTTTTTAAAAATGTTATTAGCGTGTTTCTTTTTAGAAAAACATGGATCGGATATGCTTTGCAGGAAAAAGATTTACCCCCTTTAAAACCCGGTGTGCTTACCAGTACAGGATTGCCTGATTATTTAAATACACTTCCGGACAAAAGTCTCAATGATGCAGATATTTTGTACGCTAAAAGTTTTACTCTTATGAATGATGCGAAAATTATATGGCTTAATTATAAATTATTGTCCTGAACAAATTTTATCTGTTTTAATAAATAGTGCGGCAATATAAAAAAAACAACCCTGTCAATACGAAATCATAAATTATTTTTTTCCGCTAAGTATTTCCGAAATTTGCGGCTAAATAATTTTATGAATGGCTTATAATAATTACAGACCATCCCAGAAAACAACCCCGATAGTTTTGAACCTTATCATTATCAATGCAATTGTTTTTGTAGCTCAAATGGTATTTGACAGTACATGGAATCTTACTAACAGGTTGGCGCTTTATTCTTACAACAGTGGCTTATTTGAGCCCTACCAACTTGTAACGCACATGTTTGCTCATGGTGGTTTTTTTCATATCCTTTTCAATATGTATGCGCTTTGGATGTTTGGAAGTGTGCTTGAAAGAGTTTGGGGAGCAAAAAAGTTTCTAATATTTTATTTGGTTTGCGGCCTTGCCGCAGGGCTTGCACAAATGTTTTTTGTAAATGGCGGGGCTGCCATTGGCGCTTCCGGTGCAGTTATGGGATTGCTCGCAGCATTTGCTTACACGTTTCCCAATACACAATTTTATATTTTACCAATTCCTTTTCCCATCAAGGCAAAATACATGGCGGCAATATATGCAGCTATTGATCTCTTCGGTGGTTTTTCAGGCAGCAGCGATAATATTGCACACTTTGCTCACCTTGGTGGATTGATTATGGGTTTTATCCTGGTGATAATCTGGAACAAAACCGATAAAAAAACGTTTTATTAAATTTTAGGTTCCACTTATTTTACTCGAAGTATTTTGGTATTTTTATATAACCCTTCCGTATAATATAACAGGGTACAAAAATGGGAGAATCAGAAAGATATATTGACCGGCGCTTTAAAAAAATTACCATTGGTGAAGATAATAATGCATTAATAGCTCTTATCAGCATCAATGGAATCGGTTTTGTTATCCTTGGCCTCATCAGGCTTGTTTATTTGATCGTTGAATCCCCAGGTTCTGCATTTACCAATCAAATTTTGCCTTGGTTTGTTTTGCCTGCTAAGCTTGCTACGCTTGGAAAAGCCCCGTGGACCATATTGAGTTACATGTTTATCCATACGGGCATTATCTCTACTTTCACCAATATGCTTTGGCTTTGGGCTTTCGGTTCTATTTTGCAGGATATGGCAGGCAACAAAAAATTAATTCCAATATATTTATATGGCGGCCTTACCGGAGCTGTCGTCTTCATTGCTTCTAATTATGCTATTCCCCAGTTAAGACCCTTCATTGATTTTTATTCACTGAGCGGAGCGAACGCCTCAATAATGGCAATTGCTATTGCTACTACTGCTCTGGCTCCTGACTATCGTTTTTTTAAAATGTTGAACGGGGGCATACCAATATGGGTACTCACCATTTTGTTTGTTGTAATTGATTTTGCGGGAATAGGAAATGGGGGCGCTTCTTTTCATCTCGCTCATTTGGCCGGTGGTCTTGCTGGTTTTCTGTTTATTGTAAGCCTTCGAAGAGGTTACGATGCCAGCTTATGGATGATCAGGTTTTACAATTGGTTTATGGATCTTTTTAATCCGGATAAAAAAAGATTAATACCCCAAAAAACAAAAGAAAAAATGTTTTATAAAACCGGGAGCCAAAAACCTTTTGAAAAAAAATCAATTATAACCCAGCAACGGGTAGATGATATCCTTGATAAAATAAATCAAAAAGGATATGCTTTACTATCAGAAGAAGAAAAAAATATTTTGAAAAGAGCAGCAGAAAATGAGTTTTGATACGCTGTATTTTTCTTTTCATAACCATCACCAAACTGGTTTAATATAAAATGGAGAAGCCATTTCTGCGAAGGTTTACCAAAAATATTTTTATTGTTTCAAATTTGATTATTGCAGCGGGTTTCCTTGCTGGCTCTTATGTAAAAAATCTTAGTCCGGCTCGTTGGTGGTTCTTTGGTTTATTCACTTTCGTTCTTGCTTACCTGCTCCTTGCACTTCTTGTATTTTTTTTATTTTGGCTGCTCAAAAAATCTTTTTGGTGTTTCATTTCATTAGTTACCATTATTGCGGCATGGCATGCGGTCATAAATATTTTTCCACTTAATTTTTCTTCTTCTTTTTCGATCCGGAAAAAAAACCCGGAAAGTTTACGGATCATGAGTTGGAATGTAGAGCAGTTTAATATTCTTCACTACAAAGAAGGGCCCGAAGTTAAACAGCAAATGCTGGATCTTATAAATGAGTATGATCCTGATATTGCTTGTTTGCAGGAAGTAGTTGCCGGAGATAAAAAAAAGAGTATTAATTATTTCCCCGATATTAAAAGAACACTCCGGTTCACGGACTATCTGTATTCTTATAGCGTGAAAGATGACTTTGACAACAATCATCACTTTGGAAGAATAATCTTCTCAAAATTTCCGATAATAAATAAACAGACGGTTGTTAATTATCCTAATGATTACAACGCTACTTTTCAATACGTTGATGTATTAAAGGACAGAGACACCATCCGCATTTTTAATGTGCATTTGCAATCATTAAAGTTTACAAAAGCCAACCTTAGTTATCTTGATAAAGCCGGATTGAACAGCGACAGTAATATTACAGAATCAAAGAGCATTATATCAAAACTAAAAAACGGCCTTTTAAAAAGATCTATCCAGGCAAATTTTATCAAAGACGAAATTAATCATAGCCCCTATCCTGTAATTGTGTGTGGTGATTTTAATGATGTCCCTAATTCTTACGCTTATGAGACAATAGGTGCAGGCCTTCAAAATGCATTCGTAGAGAAAGGTTCCGGTATCGCAAGAACTTTCAGCACTATCTCTCCTACACTTCGCATAGACAATATTTTTGCTGATAAAAAATTTACTGTATTGCAGTTTACCCGTATAAAAAAATTGTTGAGCGATCACTTTCCTATTATCGCAGATTTGATTCTATCTCAAAACACAAAATAATTTTTACCTTTGAATAAAATGAATATGAAACTGTCTTTCCTTTTTTCCTGCCGTAATTGTTGGCCGCCGGTTATACAATAATACCTGCATGGATATTCTTCTTTCATAAATTTATTTGCTGGTTTTTAATAAGACATTTTTTATGCCTCTTAAAATATTTAATTCGCTTACTAAACAAAAAGAAACATTTATCCCGATAACGCCACCTCACGTTGGTATGTATGTGTGTGGCCCTACTGTAAGCGGAGAAAGCCATTTAGGTCATGCACGCCCTTATATAACTTTTGATATCGTTTACCGGTACCTGTTATATCTGGGTTACAAAGTACGTTATGTCCGCAACATTACCGATGCAGGCCATTTTGAGGAAGAAGGACGTAAAGCAGAGGATAAAATATCGACGAAAGCTTTGCTTGAAAAAGTAGAACCTATGGAACTGGTACAGAAATACACAAATCTTTTTCATTGGGCAATGAAGCAATTTAATAACCTGGAACCCAATATTGAGCCAACTGCCACGGGGCACATTGTCGAGCAAATAAACATGATCGAAAAAATTATTGATGCGGGGTATGCGTATGTATCTAACAGTTCGGTTTATTTTGATGTAAAGAAATATGCTGCTTCACATGATTATGGCAAGCTAAGCGGAAGGGTTGTTGAAGACCTGTTGGAAACAACTAGACTCCTGGAAGGCCAGGAAGAAAAAAGAGATAAAGCAGATTTTGCCTTGTGGAAAGCTGCGCCACCTCAACACATTATGCGCTGGAAAAGCCCTTGGGGTGAGGGGTTTCCGGGATGGCATATTGAATGCTCGGCAATGGCTACAAAATATTTAGGCCCCCGCTTTGATATACATGGTGGTGGTATGGACCTGCTTTTTCCACACCATGAAAGTGAGATCGCACAAAGTACTATATGCAATCACATCGATCCTGTAAAATACTGGATACATAATAATATGATAACGATTGCCGGGAAAAAAATGGGTAAGAGCTATAACAATGTTATAAAACTCACTGAAATGTTTAGTGGAAACAATCCATTGCTCACACAGGCTTTTAACCCAATGACTATTCGTTTTTTCATTTTACAAACCCATTATCATAGTACACTTGATTTCAGTAATGAGGCACTCGTGGCTTCAGAAAAAGGTTTGAAAAGATTATGGGAAGCCTATGAAATTTCCAAAAATCTGGAAGCTGGCTTTTCTGACTTGCCAGGTGATAAAGAACTAGATGAAAAAATAAATACCCTTCTGGATGGGTTTGATACTTTTATGAATGATGATTTTAATACTGCAAAAGTGCTGGCAAATATGTTTGAAATTGTTCCCGTAATTAATTCAATAAAAGATGGATTGATTGAAATAAACTCTCTTTCTGCGTCTACGCTTAACCGTATGAAGAAAATGTTTAAAATTTATCTGGAAGATATTCTCGGGTTGAAATCTCTTTCGGAAAATAATGAAACATTCAGCGGAGTTATGAAGTTACTGGTTGAAATAAGAAAAGAAGCAAAGTCGAAAAAAGATTTTTCAACTTCTGACAAAATAAGAAAACAACTCGCCAGCCTCGGCATAGAGATGAAAGATGAAAAAGATGGATCAGTAAGCTGGAATGCAAGTTGACCTGTGCAATTGATAATCAGTAATGAATATGCAAATGAAAATGGAAAACCTATTCAATAATTAAAAAAATTTTCCTTTTTGACAAATCATATTACTCACTTATCAAAAGATAAAAAGCTAAAAATACTCATTGAAGCGCAAGAGCCGTTTGCTTTATCTTTAAGAAAAAAAGTTTACCTGAGATTATGTTCTTCCATTTTAAGCCAGCAGCTAAGTACAAAAGTTGCAAAGGTTTTATACAAAAGATTTCTTGATTTATATGGTGGTAAAGAGCCTTCCGCAAAACAAATTTTAGAAACGCCTGCTGCAGTTTTTCGGAGTATTGGTTTTTCAAATGCGAAAGCGTCTTACGTTCATAATGTTTGCAACTTTTTTATTGATAATAAAATTACTGATGCGCAATTACACAAAATGAGCAATGAAGAAGTTCTTGATTTACTTACTCAAATTAAAGGTGTGGGAAAATGGACAGTTGAAATGATTTTAATGTTTACACTCGGCAGGGACGATATTTTTGCTATGGACGATCTGGGTTTAAAACAAAGCGTTATTAAACTATATAATATAAAGGAAACCGATAAAAAATTACTGCGGGAAAGAATTGAAAAAATCTCTTTACGGTGGTCTCCTTTCCGCACGTATGCCTGCAGGTATCTGTGGGGCTGGAAAGACAGTTAAGAGTTGAAAAAGAAAAATAGTCTTGCGGCAACATCTTTTTATCTTATTGTTCTTTTGTCTATTTCTTTTTTACTAAAGGATTGTTCAATCCATTAACCAGATTATCAACTACAACAAAATCGTGGAGTTTTGCAAAAAGCTGTGTAAGCGTTTTACAGCCATAAGTGCGCACATCAAAGCTAGGATCCAGCTTTCTTAAATTAATACCAAGTGTAGAAATGTATGCTTCATTACTTTCATTAATGCTCATATCGTACGCTTTATTAATGAGCCTTGTATTTACCGGCGTTTTCTCATGTTGTTTCTTTACAGCTTCCTTCTTTTCAGGCTTTTCTGTTTTGGGTTCCAGGTTCTCAACATAAGTAAAGATCTCACATGATTTCACAAAAGCATTTGGTGTTTTTTGTTCACCGATGCCCATCACAAAAAAACCATCTTCCCGTATGCGCTTGGCAAGGCCTGTATAATCGCTATCACTTGAAACAATACAAAATCCATCAACCAGCTCATCATGTAAAATATCCATCGCATCAATAATCAGTGCGCTGTCTGTAGAATTTTTTCCTGTTGTGTAGGAAAATTTTTGAATAGGGTTGAATGCCATTTCATTGAGCAGGTTCTTCCAATGATTCATGTGTTGGGTGGTCCAGTCACCATAAACCCTGCGAATGGTAACCTTACCATATTTGGATGCTTCTTCAAGAATAAGATCCATTATTTTTGCCTGTGCATTATCGCCATCCACAAGCAATGCAATCTTTTGATTTTTAATGTCCATAATAAATTTATTGAACCTTAACCCCCGAAGGGGGAATACGCAACTTTCTTTTGACTTGCAATCTGTTTCCGGGCAGAAATGGAAAACCTACCTTCCCTTTTTAGTAATGAATTTTCTTTAACATTGCGAATTTAGGATTAAAGATTTATAACGGGATTTTATATTGAGAACGTTCATTCAAACCAAGGAGGTTTTTTAAAACTCCTCTGTTTTGCTTCCTGCATTCGCTTTGGTTTTTAAATAAAATAATAATTCGAATAATTTTTGTGCGGGCTATTTCTATAATACCGTTGATACTTTATAAAAAAAAACAAAAATTGAAAACTGATAAACCTTCGGGCCAGTTATTATAAAATCTGTTTTAATTTTAACCTATTTTCTTCGCTTAAAATTTAGAGATTTTGTTTTCTTCTCGCCTTCGGGCTCGGGGGCGATTTTTATTAATACTATTCTTTTATCTTTGGCATTATCAAATCTTTTTTATGAAGTTTATCGTTTCTTCTACACAGTTATTAAAACATCTTCAACAAATAAGCGGCGTAATAAACGCTAATACTGTTTTACCTATCCTGGAAGATTTTTTATTTGAAATAGAAAAAAACAAACTTACTGTTGTTGCTACAGACCTTGAAACAGTTATGAAAATACACATGGATATTGAAGCTAAAGACAGTGGGAAGGTGTGTATTCCAGCAAAAATATTACTTGATTCCCTTAAAAATATTCCTGAGCAACCACTTACTTTTAATATTGATAAAAATTTTGGTGTAGAAATTACCAGCGATAATGGTAAGTATAAAGTAATGGGAGAAAACCCTGATAACTTTCCTAAAGAGCCGGCAGCAGACATTGCCACCTCTTTTACAATGCCATCATCTGCCCTGGTTACTGCTATCAATAAATGCCTTTTCGCAGTAAGCAATGATGACTTGAGGCCCGCTATGACAGGTGTTTTCTTTGAGCTTACTGAAAAAGGGATTACTTGTGTTGCCACAGATGCGCATCGTCTTGTGCGCTTTACACGTCTTGATGTAAGCTGCCCTAAAACAGATACTTTTATCGTTCCTAAGAAACCACTCACACTATTAAAAAGTGCGCTTCCTTCTAACGAAGATGAATTACAGGTTTCATACAACAATAATCATCTCTTTGTAAAACACGGCGGCACCGAATTGGTTTGTCGCCTTATTGATGCAAGATTTCCGGATTATAAAGTAGTGATTCCTATTGACAATCCGTATAAGCTTACTGTAAATAAAAATGATTTTCAAAACGCATTGCGGCGGGTAAGTGTGTTTAGTAATAAGAGTACCAACCAGGTGGCTCTCACCATAACCGGAAGTGAGCTGCAGCTTGCTGCCCAGGACATTGATTTTAGTTTTGAGGGTAACGAAAGAATGACTTGCCAGTATGATGGTGAAGATCTTCAAATAGCTTTCAATGCAAAGTTTTTAATTGAAATGCTTAGCGCTGCAGATACTGATG
>JBDTYU010000276.1:0-3176 GCA_040005535.1 Ginsengibacter sp.
TTTATACTAAAGAATTAATTAAAATACTTGTGGAAGAAAAAGGCTGGACATTTCCCAAAAAAAATATTTCGTTCTAATAAAAATTTAATCTAAAAAATGAAATCATGGTTTTCAATTCATACACCTTCATCGTTTTCTTTTTAGTAATTCTTTTTTTGCACAACCTTCCTTTTTCATGGAAAGTAAAAAAAATAAATCTTTTACTTGCCAGCTATATTTTTTATGCAGCATGGAATCCTCCTTTCATTCTTTTGCTTTGGCTGGCAACAATAGTTGATTATTTTGTTGGGCGGGCACTGTACACGCAACCTAATAAACATAAAAGAAAATTACTGCTTATAGTCAGTCTATGTGGAAACCTTGGAATGCTTTGTTTTTTTAAATATGGTGGTTTCCTCCTCGATAACTTTGTTAATCTTGTAAATACTTTTGGTATCAATTACCATCCTGCGAAGCCGAATATTATTTTACCGGCGGGTATTTCATTTTATACATTTACTACCTTATGCTATACAATTGATATGTATAAACGCAGAAGCGAACCCGTAAAATCTATGCTTGATTTCGCTTTGTTTGTTACCTTCTTTCCTCACCTGGTAGCAGGCCCAATTGTAAGGCCACCACAACTTGTACCTCAGTTTGAAACACCACACAAAGCAACTCAACGGCAAATGATGCAAGGGCTGTTTCTAATTTCATTGGGTCTGTTTATGAAAGTAGTTTTGGCAGATAGTATGCTCTCTTCACCTGCAAATACCATTTTTAATTCCCAGGCTCCGCTTGCTACGCTCGATGCATGGATGGGAGTATTTGCTTTTTCGGGACAAATATTTTGTGACTTTGCAGGATACTCGACTTGCGCAATTGGCGTAGCATCTTGTCTCGGTTTTGTATTGCCCGAAAATTTTTTATATCCTTATGCAGCAATAGGTTTTTCAGATTTCTGGCGGAGATGGCACATAACTCTATCAGCATGGCTAAGAGACTATTTATATATTCCACTTGGTGGAAACCGCAAAGGAAAGTTTAGAACTTATATTAATCTTATGATCACCATGTTGCTTGGCGGCCTTTGGCATGGAGCAAACTGGACCTTTGTAGTTTGGGGAGCCTTGCATGGGTTTTACTTATGGCTCGAAAAAATGATACAGGATTTTAGGAAACCTCGTTTGAAAATACGCTCTGAAAATATACAGAAGCCCGCTATGGTTGTACAAGGTTTTATGGCTCCGCGTTTTTTAAAAAAAGTTCAGTCTTCCAATTTTCTTTTAGCATTGCTTACATTTTTTATGATCAATGTAACATGGGTATTTTTTCGATCTCCTGATTTTACCTCTGCATGGAGAATGCTCACTTCTATGTTCTCACATGTAAAAAATGGTACCGTTCTTTTGCCAACACTTAGCATTATAAAAGTCTCGGTCATTATTGTTGGCATTGTAATTTTTCATTGGATAATGAGAAATACACGAGTATTAATTGTGGCTAACAAAATGCCCTGGTGGTTATTGGGATTACTATGGTCTGCTATGTTGTTACTTTTAATTTTAAGCCAGGAAAGCAGCAGCTCATTTATTTATTTTCAATTTTAGAAAATGGAAATAATTTTGAATGAAAGTTATAATGAAACCTAAACTTTGTATCCAAATTCTTTCATGAAGAAAATGCAAAAGTGAATGCATCATGCCGTACAACTTTGTTTTAAATGAGAAAGCTGAATTTTAATGAGAAAGATAGTTGCAGTCTTTGCCATTAGTGTAGACGGATATATTGCCGGTACTGATAATGAATTCGACTGGATAGTTGTAGATAAAGAAATTGATTTTACAGAGATGATGAAGAGATATGATACTTATTTCTTAGGAAGAAAAACTTATGCACTTTCACTGGAAACAGGCGGTAATTCATTTGGTAAGAGTAAGGTTTATATCTTCTCGAAAACTTTAAAGAATTTAGAAAAGCCATTAATACTTGTAAGCGAAAATGTAAAAGAAACAGTTAACAAAATCAAGAAGAAAAAAGGAAAAGATATCGCAATATTTGGCGGTGGCGAACTGCTTACTTCATTATTAAATCTCGATCTGGTTGATGAAATCAATTTAGCTGTGATACCAGTTATTCTTGGAAAAGGAATTCCATTTGTTAGAGAAATAAACAAAAGAATATCCCTTACACTTATCAATTCAAAAACATACTCCAATGGAACTGTACAACTAACTTACGATGTAAACAAATAAGTTCATGAAATCTTTTATTATTCTTTGTTCTTCACTTTTATCCGTGATTACTATGGCCCAAAAAACAATTCGTGCAAGAGATCTGGGAATTCCTTTTGATGGAACACCGGGAAAGTATAATGCCATTACAGATGTTGAAGGAGTAGAAGTAGGCTTTACCACTTTAATAGAAGGGAGTGGCCGGCTGCAAAAAGGTATGGGACCTGTAAGAACAGGAGTAACAGCCATCTTCCCCGGAGGTAAAAAATACACACCTGTTTTTGCAAACTGGTACACATTAAATGGTAATGGTGATATGACCGGTACGCATTGGATAACTGAATCAGGATTTTTAGAAACCCCTGTTTTAATAACCAATACAAGCAGTGTGGGTACTGTTCGTGATGCTGCATTAGCATGGATGGATAGGAATAAATATTATGATACATCGCAGCACCAGTTCTGGTATTCATACCCGGTTGTTGCAGAAACATGGGATGGAATTTTGAATGACATTAATGGATTTCACGTAAAGCCTGAACATGTGTGGCATGCATTAGATAATGCAAAATCAGGTAAAGTTGAAGAAGGCAGTGTAGGTGGCGGCACGGGAATGGTTTGCCATGGTTTTAAAGGTGGCACAGGCAGTGCATCAAGAGTAATTGAGAAAAGCCTTGGCGGGTATACAGTTGGTGTACTTGTTCAGGCAAATTATGGGAACCGGAAACAATTGACAATTGCAGGTGTACCTGTTGGCAAAGAATTGGCAGATACTTTACCGGTAATAATTAAAGAGGAAGCGATGGCTAAAGTATATAATGAAAAGGAACTTTCAGAAAACGGTTCTATCATTGTAGTAGTCGCTACCGATGCACCATTACTTCCACATCAGTTAAAGCGTCTATGCCAGAGGGTTAGTTTGGGTATAGGAAAAAACGGGGGAATTGGTGGCAATGGTTC
>JBDTYU010000277.1:0-6405 GCA_040005535.1 Ginsengibacter sp.
CAGCGTCAGGATATTTTTTTCGTAAACAGCGTATAACCGGGGTCGTTAGAACGATGTCGCCAATAGAAGAAAAACGGATGATTAAGAATTTCAAACCCCTATCCCCTAAAGGGGGAATTGAACGATTACTTATTTTATTATAAAGATCTCTGTTTATCAATTATACATTTTCATTATTAAACAATCATTTTTTTTCACTTCAAACTTTTGCTTTAGAACCCTCCTTTGGGGGCAGGGAGACTACACTTCAATATAATTAAGTTCTTTATGAAAAGTTTCTTCTGTGAAGATTGCTGCAATCACAGTTATTATCATAATTATTATTCCAGTTAACAATCCGCTGAGTGTATAAGTGAAATAATGTTGCAGACCGTTAAACATCAAAAGCATCAAAGGTAAAGATCCACGCACCATATTAGGAATTGTAGTAGCTGCAGTTGCACGCAGGTTTGTGCCAAATTGTTCAGCGCCCATCGTTACAAAAATTGCCCAGAAACCGGTAGCAAATCCAAGACCGGCTGCGATCCAATACATAGTGGATGCCGTAGTATCTTTCGTTTGAATAAAAAAAACAGTTATCATTATTGCAGTGAGTGCATAAAAAATATACAATGTTTTTTTTCTGCTTTTTAAAACCTGGCTTATGATGCCTGCTAATACATCACCAATAGAAATAGCGATATATGCATACATAGTTGCTTTGCCGGGATTTATTTCTTCGGACATACCAAAATTTTTCGCAAACCTGTTAGAGAAACCAATAAGAATACCTATCACAAACCAGGTGGGAAGTCCCAGTAAAATACTGAACGCATATTTTTTAAATCGTTTTGTGTTATTAAAAAACATTAAAAAATTTCCTTTGGTAACCGTACTCTCCATTGATTTATACATACCCGATTCAAACACACTTACACGCAATAAGAGTAAAAGAAATCCCATTCCTCCACCAATAAAATAGCATATTCTCCAATCATAATTACGTGAAATAAAATAAGCGAGTATGGCCCCCGTTAGTCCAATACCTGCAACTACAGAAGTTCCCAAACCTCTTTGCTCTTTTTTTAATAACTCTGATACTAATGTTATACCTGCCCCGAGCTCACCGGCCAGGCCAATGCCCGCAACAAATCTCGCTATTGCGTATTGCGGCACGGTTTGTACAAAACCGTTAGCAATGTTTGCCAATGAATATAATATTATGGAGCCAAATAATACGCTAAGCCTTCCTTTCTTATCGCCGGTGATTCCCCATATAATACCACCAATTAAAAGACCCACCATTTGAATACCAATTATAAACTCACCCTTCTTGTCAACGTCAATTGCACTTAAGCCCAGCGAGCGAAGGCTTGGAATTCTTACTATACTAAAAAGAAGCAGATCATAAATGTCAACAAAATATCCTAACGCCGCAACAATTACCGGCAGGGAAAAGACAGCAATGTATTTTTTGTTCATAGAGAAGATGAACTATTTGATTGTTGAGTGTTTGGCTTTTTTTTATGGCTAAATACCTTCCAAAGAACTGGTATGGTTGTAACAGCAACGATTCCTATTACAATTACTTCGAGGTGTTCTTTTAAATCAAAATTAAATTCGTTCATTATAAGCTTTTGCAAAAAGTGTCCTGCAAGTAACATGCTGCCCACCCAAAGCATAGACCCTGTTATGTTATAAAAGGTAAATTTTTTTGCGTCCATTAAAACAATACCTGCGACTATAGGTGCAAATGTGCGCACGAACGGAACAAACCTTCCAAGAATAATAGCGCCGCCTCCGTTCTTTTCATAAAACTCATGAGCCTGGGTCAGGTATTTTTTCTTGAAGAAAAATGTATCTTTTCTTACAAATAAAAACGGGCCGCTTTTTTTACCAAACCAATATCCAACAAAATTTCCCAAAATCCCGGCAACAGAAATCATGATCCATAGAATACCCAGATCTGCCCATTGATTATTGGTTGAAAATAATGCAGCACTTACAATTTTATCACTAAAAATTCCTGTTACAAATAGCAGGGCATCCCCCGGTAAAAAAAACCCTGCAAACAAACCGGTCTCGGCAAACACTATAAAAAGTATCATCCATAAACCACCATGATTAATATAAAAATTTGGATTGAGTAATTCTTTAATATCAATTCCTAAAACATATAATAATTCCACTATAAAAAATTTAAGTTTTTAAGCAGCAAGTTCTCCTTCCCATTTACTTACAGCCGAAGTTGCCAATGCATTTCCTAATACATTAGTCATAGTCCTGAACATATCACAAAAATGATCTATTGGCAATATTAAAGCAATTCCTTCCGGGGGAATATTAAACATACTGCATGTCGCTAATATTACGACCAGCGACGCACGTGGCACACCGGCAATTCCTTTACTCGTGAGCATCAGCACAAGCAACATGGTAATTTGTGTTGCTAAATCCATATGGATTCTATAAGCCTGCGCTATTGCAATGCTGGCAAATGTCATATACATCATGCTACCATCAAGATTGAAGCTGTATCCCAGCGGCAAAGTAAAAGCAACTATTTTTTCCGGACAGCCAAAGCGTTCAAGCTCCTCCGTTAGTTTAGGAAAAACAGCCTCGCTGCTTGTTGTGCTGAAAGCAATTAACAAAGGCTGAGCTATTCGTTTCAGCAATAATGGAACTCTGTTTTTTAAAATTAAATAACCCACAGAAATTAATACAAGCCACAAAACGAAAATACCTGTTATAAAATACAAAAGATATTGTCCATAAAAGCTGAATATCTCAAGACCCTTGGTTGAAATAACAGCAGCGATTGCTCCAAATACACCAAACGGTGCAAAGTTCATAACATAGCCAACCATTTTTAAAATGATGTGCGATACTCCTTCCAGTGCTTTGATAACAGGCTTTGCATAATCGCCGATTGCCGTGGCAGCTATACCAAAAAAAACGCTGAATATTACGATCTGTAAAATTTCGTTGGAAGCCATTGACTCAAAAATACTTTTTGGAATAACATGCTCGACAAAATTTGCCAGGGAAAACTGGCGGGTATTGGTCATTAAGTCTTTAGCACCTGATGAATCGGCTATGCTAAGATTTATTGCGGCGCCGGGCTTAAAATAGTTTACAAGCACAAGACCTATGAGAAGACTTATTAAGGAAGCGGAAACAAACCACAATAGAGCTTTACCTCCTATGCGGCCCACGGTTTTTAAATCTCCCAGCTTTGCTATACCTACAACCAACGTTGAAAAAACAAGAGGCGCTATGATCATTTGCACCAGTCTTAAAAAAATAGTTGTGAGTAATTTTATGTTGGCCGAAAATGAAGTAATAAATTCCGGCGAAGATTTTTCATGTACAATATAACCAAGCAGCACGCCAGCTATCATAGCTATAAGAATATAAATAGTAAGCCTATTTTTATTTGACGAAACATGAAGCATAAAACCCATATAGTTTTGCAATATAATATTTAAAATGTGTTATCAACCTAAGTATTAAAAATTATGCAAGTGGTTTTATATTTTAAAAATTAATTCGTTACTTTTCCATACTATTGATAACCAAAACCTCCCTACATTAATATGAGTTTATTTATAACCAAGCCCATGAGTAGCCTGCTGGCTGAAGCAAGTGATTCAGGTAACACGTTGAAAAGAACATTAGGACCGGGTAATTTAATTGCTCTGGGTATAGGTGCTATTATTGGTGCAGGACTTTTTGTAAGGACCGCTGCTGCAGCGGCTCAGAATGCAGGTCCCTCAGTGACTATCGGTTTTATTATTGCTTCTATTGGTTGTGCATTTGCAGGATTATGTTATGCCGAGTTTGCGTCTATGATACCTATTGCAGGAAGTGCATACACTTATTCTTATGCCACAATGGGAGAATTTATTGCATGGATTATCGGCTGGGATTTAGTACTTGAATATGGAGTGGGAGCAGCAACCGTTGCTATTGCCTGGAGTGAATATTTCAATAAACTTTTGGAGATTTTTGGTTTGCGGGTTCCTTATCAATGGTGCCATTCTCCATTTGAAATATCCACTACCGGTATTCATGGCATGATGAATATCCCTGCATTATTCATTATTTTCCTACTCACTTTATTATTGATACGTGGTATGCAGGAATCGGCGGTAGTAAATGCGATCATCGTTATTTTAAAAGTAGCTATTGTGATAGTGGTTATTGCATTAGGCTGGCAATATATAAGGCCCGAAAATCATACACCTTTTATTCCTGAGCCAGGCACGTATACAGATCAGCAAGGTGTTACTCATAATTACGGAGGTATTCTTGGAATATTGGGAGCGGCGGGAGTGGTATTCTTTGCTTTCATTGGCTTCGATGCAGTGTCAACTGCTGCGCAGGAAACGAAAAACCCAAAACGGGATATGCCGATTGGTATTCTTGGATCATTGGTTATATGTACAATTTTATATATCCTGTTTTCGTATGTCCTCACGGGAGTTGCTTCTGTAAATGATTTTCGCACCCAGGGTAAAGAGGCATCCGTAGTATATGCCATTGAACACATGAGTGGTTCTCTGGTTGGTGGAGTTTGGGTACCAACTTATAAATGGCTAAGTAATCTTGTAACAGTTGCTATTCTTGCAGGATTCTCTTCTGTAATTCTTGTGATGTTGATGGGGCAGTCAAGAGTATTTTATTCAATGAGTAAGGACGGGCTTGTGCCCCGCATTTTTTCACATATACATCCCAGGTTCAAAACGCCGCATAAATCGAACTGGATATTTTTGGCATTTGTAGGAATCTTTGCATCATTTATACCCGGCGATATTGTTGGAGATATGACGAGCATAGGAACCTTATTTGCATTTATGCTTGTATGTGCCGGTGTGTGGATCATGCGCAGGAAACATCCTGAAATTAAAAGAGGATTCAGGGTTCCAGCAGTTGGGCTTGTAGCTATTTTAGGAATCGTTGTTTGTGGCGCTATGATCTTTGGACTTGGATGGACCAACTGGGCAAGGCTTTTAGGATGGCTGCTGATTGGGTTTATTGTTTATTTTAGTTATAGCCGCTATCACAGTACGCTAAGAAATCCCGGAAAGTATCCTATTGATGGGCCTCACGAAATCCCGGAAGAAATTCCACCATTAATATAATTTTTAAGATTAAAATAAAACCGCCTCAAACGAAGCGGTTTTTTATTTTTATTTTAATATTAAGATGAAGGTTTTACTAATAGATTTAATCATGAACTTTCTATGTTCTGAAATATTGTTGCCCTTACGAGTATTCCTTTTTTGAATCTAAACATCACCATACCAACGCCTCGTATGACTAACTAACTGAGATGGGTAGACGCAATACTATTCCCCTAAGAAACGTCGGCGTTCTATACCACCTGTTCAATGATTTATTAAAAGAAGAATTGCTCAGAAATGATCTTGCCCTCCTTTACTTTATACACGCATATTTCGCTCATCATGCTTCTTTCATGTCCTTTCATTTGTGCATCCATTTCCCATGCAATTGAAAAGCAGTCTGCGGCAACTACTGGTTCAGAGATCGTTGCTCCATAAAACTTTTCCATCATCGAATTAAACATCTCGCCTTTCTTTTTTATACCTTCCAGACCTTTAGTTTCTTTTGGACCCATAGAGTCGTCCGGTTCAATACTTATGGCATCTTCTGCAAATAATTCTTTTTGCGCATCTTCAATTTTACCCTGGCGGCAAATCTCAACCAGTCGGTTTGCTACGTCTTTTGTTGTCATTATTTTTTAATTTAAGTTTTAAAAATGAAGGTAATAATTGTTTTAAATACCTTCCACACACTCCTTCTTTATATTTTCGCTAGTAAATAATATTAAGTCGCCTTTGCCTGTAGGCCGGGCTTTTATTTTATAATCATTTTAAAAAACCTTCTGGAATTCTACGTAGTGGTTCAAGCCTGATGTGTTTGTAAAAAACTTCAGCGCCTTCTGACTGAATTTGAAATTTTCCTTTTATAAGTGGCAGCATCTTGCCGTTTTCCAATTGGCCTGAATGATATAGCACCATCATTACTTTTCCATTTATCACATGTACACTTGTATCACCGTAGCAATACAAGTCAAGTGTATTCCATTCTCCTGATGTATTTTCAGCATCACCTTGTTTTATACAATGTCGGCCCACTTCGCTTTTCGAACTAAACGTATATAACCCCCCTGCAGGATTATAAACATATTCGCTGTCTGATTTTTTTATTACAGGTATATCCTGCGTGCCACCTGCAACACCCCAATAATCACCGCAGTTCCCTTCTTCAATTTGAAATTCCTGCGATCGCATCCACGCCCCATAATCAGCGCCATTCTCACCTACAGCATAATAAAGCAAACCACTGTCTTTTCTCTTCTTTTTCTTTTGCCCCCATTTAAGTGAACCCCATTTGAATAGT
>JBDTYU010000278.1:0-3221 GCA_040005535.1 Ginsengibacter sp.
GTTTTTGGAAAATTTACAAATGATATAAACGGTGCTACGGTTAATGGCGGAAATATAATTATAAATAATTCGCAAACGATTACCATTAGCCCCGATAATCTTTATCAATATACATACGATCAAATCATGCTGCCCCTGGGGAAAGCTTATATGGGAAATTTTATTGATGTGCAGATCAAAGGCAGTAACTCTGTAGATTCGTTAAGCAGGAAGCTATACATTCCTAAACCTATATTTCTTTATAATCTCTATAAAAGTATTTCAACAATTTCAAATAATACATCTTACAATTTATCATGGAATCCTGACTTGCAAAATATGTTTGGAAAAGTTCTCATCCAGGTAGATTATTATTCCGGTCTATCGATCAATCATAATCCCGGCAATCCAAAATCGGTTCAGGGTTTAGTGTACACTGCCAGTGACGACGGGAGTTTTATTATACCAGCGAAAGATTTAGAAAGATTTCCGGTTTCATCGTATATTTCAATAAGCATCAGCCGGGCTACTGATAACAGCTGGCCAACTGGCAGAAGCCATATTGAATATATTGCTGTTACAAGCGCCTATTCTTCACCGATATTAATTCAGAATTAATAATGCATTTATTCTTTAATATTTAATTTAGAATAAATAAACACTACTTCACTATTGTCTGTGAAAATAAAAGTCCTCAATCATATAGTTGAGGATTTTTTATTTTCAATGGATTAATTTAGCGGCAAATTATGAAATCAGGTTTTGTAAATATTTTTGGAAAGCCTAATGCTGGTAAAAGTACTTTACTCAATGCATTGATGGGGGAGAAGCTTGCTATTGTTTCTCCAAAAGTTCAAACGACACGGCATCGCATTAAAGGAATTTTGACCAATGATAATTACCAGATAATTTTTTCTGATACCCCGGGAATAATTGAACCCAAATATAAACTGCATGAAAAAATGATGCAGGCTGTGAAAGGCAGCCTCGAAGATGCAGATGTCGCGTTACTTATTGTTGATATAAAAGATGACCTTGCAGAGGCGGATGAAATATTTTCTTCTCTCTCGCTGAAAGCACCTGCATTAGTTGTGCTTAATAAAGTTGATGTTGCAGATAAAGTAATGATTGAAAAGGCGAAAGATTTTTTTTTAGATAAAAATTATTGCAAAGAGGTTGTTGTGGTTTCTGCGCTTAAAAAAACAGGCTTGAAAGAATTGCTGGATGTAATACTTTCTTTGTTACCAGAGGGAGAGCCATTTTACGAGGATGATAACCTGAGCGATTTACCCACTAAATTTTTTGTTGGTGAAATGATAAGGGAAAAGATTTTTTATTTATACAAAGATGAAATTCCTTATCATGCAACGGTACTTGTTCAGGAATATAAAGAAAAGACAACCCTCACAAAAATTTCTGCTGATATTATTTTGCAAAGAGAAACTCAAAAAGGAATTGTTTTGGGCGAAGGAGGAAAGATGATAAAACAATTAGGAACATTGGCAAGAAAAGACATCGAAGAATTTATTGACCGAAAAGTTTTTCTTGAATTATTTGTAAAAGTGCGGCCTAAGTGGAGAGATAATGAAATGCAGTTAAAGGAATATGGATACTAATATTGAAACGTACGATGTACAATGTGAGATGTACGATGTTCATAAATGTCCATACTTTATAATTGATAGAAAATAATTGATAATTAAAACTGCCTTTGAGCCCTCCCCTGGAGGGCAGGGAGGCCCACAGTAGAATGAATTCATTTGGAAGAATATTAAGGGTACATATTTTTGGAGAATCGCATGGCGATTATGTTGGTGTGAACATTGACGGCTGTCCTCCCGGGATAGTTATGTCTGTAGATGATTTTATTGAAGACCTCGAAAGGCGAAAGCCTGGTGCAAAAGGCACAACCCCAAGAAAAGAAGATGATATACCTCAATTTATAAACGGCGTTTTTAATGATAAATCAACCGGCGCTCCTATCACGATTTTATTTACAAATAGTAACATAAGAAGTGCCGATTACGAAAAACAAAGAGCCATACCAAGGCCGGGCCACGCTGATTTTGTTGCTCATGAAAAGTTTGGAGGCTTTGAAGATTATCGCGGTGGCGGTCATTTCAGCGGAAGACTTACGGTTGCAGTTGTCGCTGCCGGTGTAGTTGCCAAAAAAATAATTGGATCATTAGACAAGTCCGGCTCATCTGAAAAAAAAATAAATATAAAAGCACATATTGTTGAAATAGGAGGTGAGCAGGATATTGAAAAGGGTTTGCAAAAAGCAATTGATGAAAAAGATTCTATTGGAGGTATTGTAGAATGCAGGGTAAACAATTTACCAATTGGTTTAGGGGAACCTTTTTTTGATTCTGTAGAATCTCTTCTGAGCCATGCGGTTTTTTCTATTCCAGCAGTAAAGGGAATTGAATTCGGGTCAGGGTTTGCTGCTGCAAAAATGTTTGGAAGCAATCATAACGATGTACTCATAAACGCAGATGGAACTAACGCCACCAATAATGCGGGAGGCATTGTTGGTGGGTTAACGAATGGAAATGACCTGGTATTTCGTATTGCAATAAAGCCTACTTCTTCTACACCTAAAGAACAGCTCACATTGAATGTTGAAACAGGAGACATTGAGCCTTTTTCAGTAAAGGGCCGTCATGATCTTTGTATTGCTTTAAGAGTGCCTGTTGTGCTTGAGTCTGTAACAGCAATAGTCTTAGCAGATCTTTTACTGATCGATAAAAAATAATATAAGCCAGCTTATTTTTTAGCTTCGTAGGAGCGATATATTATTTGTAGTTTACATTTCGCTCCTACGGAGCTCATTAAAAATAGTAATTTATAGAACTGCTAATATCCTCTATGAGGCTATAAAATTTAATTAATAAAATTTCTATCCTGAACTCTCTTAGTTAAATAATTTATTGCTGAATGTGCACATCTTCAATAAAAAAATATTCCATTGGCTGACTCCTGATTAATGTTATAGAAAGAATATCAAACTGAATACGTTTCCATTCAGGATATAGATACAAAAATTCTTCGGATGCATTGATAAGGTTAGTAAGTTTTTTTTTAGTTACATCTTCTTCAGGATAACCAAATTTTTTTGTTCGCCTGGTTTTTACTTCTATGAAATGTAAAGTCTGATTGTGAGAGGCGATTATATCTACTTCCCAATGACTGTGACGCCAGTTTTGATGCAGGATTATAAATCCTTTTTCTAGTAAATATTG
>JBDTYU010000279.1:0-15377 GCA_040005535.1 Ginsengibacter sp.
CATTAACTGTCACACTTAGCAAATCTGTATTCGTTGCTCCATTATTATCAGTAACCGTTAAGCTAAAGACATGAACGCCTGGCTGCATTCCTGTAACTCCTGTTGATGAGCTATTGCTGCTTACTACCGTGGCAGTATTGGGACCACTTACCCATCTCCACGCATAAGATGTTATCGTTCCTCCTGTCACTGTTCCACTTCCGGAAAGATCAGCTGTGCTGGTTGTTATTGTTTGGTCTGGGCCTGCGTTTGCTATGGGTACTCCATTAGTACCTGCATTAACTGTCACACTTAGCAAATCTGTATTCGTTGCTCCATTATTATCAGTAACGGTCAGGCTAAAAACATGTGTACCCGGCTGCATTCCTGTAACACCCGTTGACGGGCTGCTGCTGCTTACTACCGTGGCCGTATTGGGACCACTTACCCATTTCCATGCATAAGTTGTTATAGTTCCATCAGCATCTGTTCCACTGCCGGAAAGATTAGCTGTACTTGTTGTTATTGACTGGTCAGGGCCTGCATTTGCTATGGGTGACTGATTACCTGTCGAAGCTCCGTTTCTTATAAGAACTGCCGATGTGTACGGAGCCAGGGTTATTGATCCATTATACGATACATTTTTAACATCAATGTAATTTGCATCTAAACTGATTGTTTTACTCGATGAAGTGGCATTATATTCAAATCTCAAATCATTGACATCACTAATTGCTTTTGGTGATTTCGCTGAATTTGCATCCTGCCCGATATATGATTTCCACTGTGCCAGTGTACGGTTTGCAAATACTGTATAGCTATTTGTAGTATTTTCAAATGTAACGTTATCATCAATGGGCCGTGCCCAGTAATTATAATCAAAAGTACCAAAACTACCTATGTCATCAACTGCCGTTTGAAAACTTCCTACAATTTGTGAGGATACTTTTGAAACAAGTATATTGCTTTTAAAGGTGACATTCCTTATGGGGTTGCTGCCGCTAAAGGATGCAAAAAGGGTCTGTTGATTACCATTATTAAAACTGGTATTATCATGAACATTTAAATTATTAGAGTTGTGAATATACAACCCTGTATGGGAGCAGTTAGCTACGGAATTTCCTGCTACTTCTACATTCGTGCTTCCCTCATCTAAATAAATACCGTGAGCAATAGGATTACCTGTGGCAGGTGTCCCTGCATTATCACCAATACCGTTTATTACAATATTATTGGTTATTTTTTGTCCTGTAGGAATATTCCCATATTCAAAATAATCATATATTCCTGCCCCATCAAGTTTTAAAAGACAGAAGCCATTTAAAAAATTATTTCGCACTAATACGTTACTGTTAGCAAAAGTTATCCCGATATAGCCCGTATTACCAACTTCATTGTATTCAATAGTTGTATTGATTCCCTTGGTCTGCACAGCTATAAATGTACCATAGTTACCAGCGCCTGTGCCCCCCATGCCTGTAAGCATCCCTGTATTGCTGATAATATTGTGACTTATTAAAGCACCCGAAAATTCATTCTCTAAATTGATCGCATTGTTATTGGTATGATTTATACTGGAGTTTTGAAATACAAAATTTGAAGAAGGTGCGCCTCCGTTGAGTGCCCCCCAGATTGCATCTCTGCCTGAATAATCTATACTGCAATTCTGTATGGTAACATTGGACGAACTTTGAATAGTAAAAGCATCTTTATTTGATCCCTGTAAAGAAATATTATCAAAGGTGATGTAATTCTTATTGGGAATATTTACTAATACATCAATAGTGGATAGCTGTACATTTGAAGGACTAGCGTTGCTGTATACACGAAGTTTCCCGGTAGAAGAATTATAATACCATTCATTCTGTACGTCAAGAGTTCTGCTATCATTCTGAATAAAAAATCCATAATTATTCTGACCATCATAAGTTGATGCAGATATGTAATTTAATGTACCCCCTGATTGGGATGTCACAGGAGCCCTGTCTATTACATATCGCTCCTTTCTTATAACTGCCTCTGCTCCTATCCAGTTAGGAGAACCGGATAAACTGCTGCTTGTTATGGAAGTTGTTCCAACATGTGATTCATAGGTTAAATACCCTGAATTAGGATACCTTCCCATAGCTGTATTTACTCCATTTATTACAACGATATTTGCAGCTAAAAGTGAGGATACTGCAGATGAGCTTTCCCAGATATTATTGCCGAGGTTTGCCCATGAATTCACTGAAGTAAACCCGGAAATAATGGGATTAGCTCCTGAGCCATAAGCCCCTATTGTAATTGGCGAGCCTGATGATCCGCTTCTGCTGATGGTAATGCTGCCATAAAATACATCTCCTCTGTTAAGTAATACGTTATCGCCAGGGCTTAATGAACTGAAAACAGAATTCAGTTTACCCAGCGTTTGCCATGGTGAGGATGATGAAGTTCCACTATTACCATCATTACCGCTCGCCGAAAAATAATACGTTGTTGCGTTTGCTGTAATGCTGAAAATAATGAATAGTGCTGTAATTAATTTTTTCATAGTTTTTCGGATTTAACTTATGGCAAAAACGGTAAAAAGATTGGCATTATTGCAAACTGTAAAGACTTAAAGTACTATCACGTATAATAATAGTAGTCTCATCTTATTTAACCGTAATCATACGTATGGAATACGCGTTAAAATCAAAAAAAATTATTGTTGGAATTATGCCTTAAACCAGGTAAAAGAATTTTTTCAGCCTGATGTATTTTGGATGCTATTTACTGAATAAAGTATGCTAATGATAAAACTAATCTATGCAGAAGATCGATGAAATATCTATAAATACAAAACTCAAATTCTTTGCTAAAGAATTTGAGTTTAGGTATCGGGGAGCAGACTTGAACTGCCGACCTTCGGGTTATGAATCCGATGCTCTAACCAGCTGAGCTACCCCGACATTTTGGGCGGCAAAGATAATGTATTGCAGAAAAAAAAGTGATGATGAAAAAAATCGTTTTGCAGGTTATTTTATAATAGTTCGCCCCGGATAAACTTCTAATGCTTTTTCAAGACAGTCCATAGCGTTATCAATGGCTTCAGTATTCAATACATAAGCAAGCCTTACTTCTTTTCTACCAAGCCCATTCGTACCATAAAATCCTGTTGCAGGCGCAAGCATTACGGTGGCACCATTGTAATTAAAAGACTCGAGAAGCCATTGACAAAATATATCAGCATCATCAATAGGCAATGAAGCCATGGCATAAAAAGCACCCCCCGGTTGAGGGCAAAATACACCGACAATATTGTTCAGCCTTTTTACAATAAGGTCTCTGCGTAATTTATATTCAGCTTTGGTTTTTTTAAAATAATCAGCAGGAAGTTTTACCGCTGCTTCACCAACAATTTGTCCAAAGGTAGGCGGGCTTAATCTTGCCTGCGCAAATTTTAAAACTGTCTCAATAACATTTTTATTTCTTGTTACCAAAGATCCTATCCTCGCACCGCATGCGCTGTACCGTTTACTGATTGTATCCATCATCACAACATTTTCTTCTGCGCCGTCAAGGTGCATGGCACTGAAGTGTTCACCTTCATAACAAAATTCACGATAGGCTTCATCAGAAAATAAATAAAGATTATGCTTTTGAATAATTGTTTTAAGAACTTCCATTTCCTGCCTGCTGTACAAATAACCGGTAGGATTATTAGGATTGCATATTACAATTGCTTTTGTTTTTTTAGTAATAACCTTTTCGAATTCCTCAATAGGTGGCAATGCAAATCCTGTTTCAATTGATGAAGTTATTGGTTTCACTATTACATCTGCGGCTACAGCAAAACCATTATAGTTTGCATAAAACGGTTCGGGGATAATTACTTCATCACCTGCATCGAGGCAACTCATAAATCCAAATAAAATTGCCTCGCTTCCTCCGGTTGTTATAATAATATCCTGGTAATTTACATTGATGTTAACCGAGTGATAATATTCGACCAGCTTTCTCCGATAGCTTTCATTGCCGGCACTATGACTGTATTCTAAAACTTTGAAATCAGAATTACGGACAGCATCCAGGATTGCTTTAGGAGTTTCAATATCTGGCTGGCCAATATTGAGATGATAAATTTTTATCCCTTTGCTTTTTGCGATTTCAGCATACGGAACTAATTTACGTATAGGCGATGCAGGCATTATTTTACCACGATGGCTTACTGATAACATTTCGCAAATATAGGAATAGGCTCAGTACAAAGAACCTAATGAACTTAAGAAGAATATTCATTTTATAAACATAAACTTACAACCGGCTGAATACTTCATAAGAAAATATGTATTGCTGCGACAACAAATAAAGTATTACTAACTTCATGTGGTAAAAATATAAATGATGAAATTTCTATCAAAATTCCTCTGCGTTATTTACATAATAATTGCATTACCTGCCGGAGCACAAAAAAAATTAAATCTTGCTTCTCCTGATGGTAATATTATTTTTTCTTTCAGACTTGCTAATAAATCTATGGAGTATAGCGTATCATTTAAAAAGAAAAATATTGTTGATTATTCTCCCTTAAACCTGCAATTTGAAAATGATAATTTTGACAAAAATCTTAAAATAAATAAACCAGTCTTCCGTGATACTTCAGAAGACTATGAATTATTAGTTGGAAAAGCAAAACAGATACATACTCATTATAAAGAAGTAACTATACCACTGGAGGAAACATCGACTCCTTTCAGAAAAATAAATTTATTGGTAAGAGTATTTGATGATGGCCTTGCATTTCGATACAAGCTGCCTAAGCAAAAAGGTTTCACTTCTTTTACTTTGCTTGATGAGAATACCACTTTTAAATTAACAGGTGATCCCAAAATACATGCATTGTTTTTGCCAAATTATACTTCATCACATGAAGGAAACTACAGCAATTTGCCATTAAGTGAAGTGACACCAGATACATTAATGGATATGCCCACACTGTTTGAGTTTCCGGGCAATATTTATCTTGCCATTACAGAAGCTGCGTTACTTGATTATGCAGGCATGTATTTATCGAAACATAATAATATAGTGGTAAGTAAATTATCTCCACTACCAAAACAAACCGACATAAAAGTAAAAGCAACATTGCCACATCACAGCCCGTGGCGTGTACTGTTAATTAGTGATCGCATTGGCGCATTAATTGAAAGTAATATCATAACCAGTTTAAATGAGCCATCTAAAATAAAAGATGTGAGCTGGATAAAACCCGGTAAAACAACTTTTCCCTGGTGGAACGGCAACGTCGTTCCTGATACATTGAATGCACCAGGAAATAATTTTGTAACCAACCAATACTATATAGATTTTTGTGCACGCAATAAGATAGAATATCATTCAATAGTTGAATATGGCTTGCACCAATGGTATATGGATGATGGGGCGGGGTTTCAACCAGGCCCTCATGCAGATGTTACAACTCCTGTTCCCGGCCTGGATATGAAAGAGATATGTGATTATGCAAAACAAAAAGGTGTAGATATAAGAGTATGGGTACATTTCTATGCATTGTATCCCAAACTTGATAGCGCCTTCGCAATTTTTGAAAAGTGGGGGCTCAAAGGAATGATGGTTGATTTTATGGATCGGGATGACCAGGAAATGGTGAACATGCAAACAGAAATTTTACAGAAAGCTGCTGCGCATCATTTACATATACAATTTCATGGCGCATACAAACCCACAGGTTTAAACAGAACTTACCCGAATGAATTTACAAGAGAGGGTACAAAAAATTATGAAACAGATAAATGGGATGAACATGGGCTTAGTCCTGATCATGATATCAGCATGCCATTTACAAGAGGGCTGGCTGGCTCAACAGATTATCATCTTGGTGGTTTTAGGGCGGTGCCACAAAATAAATACAAGACTCAATATACCAGACCACTTGTTTTAGGAACAAGGTGTCACATGCTGGCAATGTACGTGGTGCTTGAAAATTATTTGCAAATGGTTTGTGACTATCCCGCTGCTTACGAAGGACAGCAGGGTTTTGAATTTATAAAAGAAATACCAACCACATGGGATGAAACAAAAGTGATTGATGCAAAAGTGAATGAATACATTTTAATTGCAAGAAGAAAAAATAATGAATGGTATGTTGGAGCTATCAACAATCATCAGGAAAGAGAGGTAAGCATTCCTGTGCGTTTATTTGGCGAAGGGAAATATGATGCCGAAATTTATAGTGATGCTAATGATACCGATGAAAATCCAAATCATTTAATACTTCAAAAAAGAACTCTTTCCAAAGAAGATAATTTATCCTTGAAACTCAATGCTGGTGGAGGCCTGGTGATACATCTAAAAAAAGAATAAAAACTTTCTCATCTCCAATTATTATTACCGCACTAACACATTACTATTATATTAACTCCTGCATTACAAACTATTTTTGATAAAACTAAAATTTACAAAAAACAGAAATTAAAATTATCATTCACTTATAAAAAAAATAATGGAAACAAGAACAAAATGGGTTATTGACCCTGCTCACTCAGAAATCGCTTTCAAAGTAAAACATCTTATGATTACGAATGTCAAAGGCGTATTCAAAGAATTTGAAGCCAGCATCTACACAACTGGCGATGATTTTCTGTCAGCAGAAATTGATTTCTGGATGAACCCTGCGTCCGTTGAAACTGGCAGCGCAGACAGGGACGCACATCTTAAAAACACTGACTTTTTTGATGTGGAAAATCACAAAGAAATAACTTTCACTGCTAACACCTATGAGAAAGTCGATAATGATGGCAGTTACGAATTATATGGTGATTTAACCATTAAAGGAATTACCAAAAGAATAAAACTGGATGTCGAATTTGGCGGTGTCATGAAAGATCCCTGGGGAAATGAGAAGGCAGGATTTGCTATCAATGGAAAAATCAATCGTAAGGATTGGAAGCTGCATTGGAATACTGCATTAGAAACAGGCGGTGTGTTGGTAAGCGACGAAGTGCAGATTAGCTGTGAAGTACAATTATTGAAATCAAATGAAGAACAGCTTTCCACATAAACAAATCAACCGGCAGATATTACAAACAATTGAATCAAATGGCTGATAATGTTTCCCCAACAAATATAAATAACGGGATAAAAAAATGGGGGCACTTTTTTCCGGCAGCTCAATAAAATAGTTTTAAATTAGATGGTAATAAATTTTATTTTATGTCATTAAATTGGAACGGAGTATTTCCTGCACTCACAACAAAATTTACAAATGATGATGAGTTAGATCTCCTGCTTTTTAAAAAAAATATAAATGCACAATTATGTGCAGGCGTAAACGGCATTATTTTAGGAGGAACGTTGGGTGAAGCTAGTGTGCTAAGTACTGAAGAAAAATCAACATTAGTAAAGTTTGCGGTAGAAGAGGTGAAGGATAAAGTGCCTGTAATTTTGAATATAGCAGAAGGTGCAACACGTGAAGCAATTAAACAAGCGGAACTGGCCGAAACGTGGGGCTGTAAGGGACTTATGCTATTGCCACCTATGCGGTATAAAAGCGATCACAGGGAAACAGTTACTTATTTTAAAGCAGTTGCAAATTCTACTCAACTGCCAATAATGATTTATAATAATCCGGTTGATTATAAAATAGAAGTAACACTCGATATGTTTGCTGAATTGATTGAATGTAAAAATATACAGGCAGTAAAAGAGTCGACAAGAGATGTCACCAATGTAACAAGAATGCTTAATCGCTTTGGCGATAGAATAAAAATTTTATGTGGGGTTGATACGCTTGCGATGGAAGAATTAATTATGGGTGCGCATGGCTGGGTTGCAGGATTGGTGTGTGCGTTCCCTGCGGAAACTGTTGCAATATATAACCTGGTAAAAGCAGGAGAAATAAATGAAGCAACTGATATTTATCGTTGGTTTATGCCCATGCTGGAATTGGACATTCACCCGAAATTAGTGCAATACATTAAGCTGGCTGAAGCACAGGAAGGCATTGGCTCTGAACAGGTGCGAAGTCCAAGACTTGTTCTTATAGGAGAAGAGAGGGAAAGAATTTTAAAGATTATAAATGACGGCATATCTACAAGGCCGGTACTTGAAGATTATTCGCAATTGCAAAAATCACATCGCCCCAATGTAAAAAGTATGTCACTATAAATCTGCAAAATGTTTGATACAAAAATTCCTGGTACAGAAATAACTTCGATTGATACAATAATGAACAATGCGTTATCCGCATTTAATCAATACAAAAAAGTTTTGCCTGAACAAAAAGCAATTTTTTTAGAAACAATTGCTAATGAAATTGAAGTATTAGGCGACACCTTAATAAATACAGCCAGTGAAGAAACAAATTTACCTGCTGCGAGATTATTAGGAGAAAGGTCGAGAACCACAATGCAGTTGAGAATGTTTGCGGAAATGGTAAGAGAAGGAAGTTGGATAGAAGCTGCAATTGATACGTCTATGCCTGACCGTTATCCTGCACCAAAACCTGATATTAGAAAAATGATGTTTCCTCTTGGTCCTGTAGTGGTCTTCGGCGCCAGCAATTTTCCCTTTGCTTATTCTACGGCAGGAGGTGATACTGCTTCCGCACTGGCAGCAGGTTGCAGCGTAGTGGTGAAAGCACATCCTGCGCATGCCGAAACTTCTCAAATGGTATTTGATGCTATTACAACTGCAATTGATAAATGCAATATGCCTTCGAATGTTTTTCAACATGTACATGGTGAAAGTTTTGAACCCGATAGCTATCGGGTAGGTAAAGCTTTGGTGCAGCATCCTGCAACTGCTGCTGTTGGTTTTACAGGTTCACTCACTGGCGGCAAAGCATTGTATGACTATGCGCATGAAAGAAAAATTCCTATTCCTGTTTTTTCTGAAATGGGAAGTATTAATCCTGTTATTTTTTTCCCTGATACATTAGAAAAAAACATAGAGTCACTTGTAAAAATGTTTGCAGGCTCTGTTACATTGGGGATGGGGCAATTCTGTACAAATCCCGGACTAATGATGGCAGTTGAAAGTAATGCATTGAATATTTTTTTAGAAAATCTAAGTGATGAAGTTGCTAAAGTCATTCCTTCAAAAATGTTGCATGAAGGTATAAGTAAAGGCTATGTTGAGAGAATGAAAAAAGCATTATTTCAAAAAGGCGTTAAATGCGTGAAGCAGTCTCTGCAATCAAATGGAATAGAAGCTTTGCCAACAATTGCTTCGGTTAGCGGTGAAATTTTTTTAAAAAATTCTTACTTACATGAAGAAGTTTTTGGGCCTTATTCGTTAATGGTAAAATGTAAGGATGTTGATGAGTTAAAAAAAGTTTGGCAATCCGTTGCCGGGCAACTTACCACTTCGTTAATGGGCACTGACAAAGATTTTAATGAGTCTACTGATTTAATCGAAGATGCAAAAACCATTGCAGGAAGAATAAATTTTAATAATCCCCCGACAGGAGTTGAAGTTTGCCCGTCCATGGTTCACGGTGGCCCCTTTCCTGCCTCAACTGACAGCCGCTTTACTGCTGTTGGAATCAATGCAGTTAAACGCTGGGTAAGGCCAGTATGTTTTCAGAATTGCCCTGAATATTTATTACCCGAAGAATTAAAAAATGCCAATCCAAAAAAGATTTGGAGACTCGTAAATAATTCTATGAGTAATCAGGATGTTTAATATTTTTTGATTTTGGAATGAAAAGAGCCCCAATAAGGAAATAAAAATTTACTATGTTTTCTTTGCGACTCTTTGCGATTTTCTTTGCGTTCTTTGCGATACAAAAAAGTAAATCTGGTTTATAAATGAAAAGCACTTTTCATTGCATTGATGCACATACCTGTGGTAATCCTGTACGTTTAGTTGCACAAGGTGGACCAACACTACAGGGAAATAATATGAGCGAAAAGAGGCAGCATTTTTTAAATGAATTTGATTGGATAAGGAAAGGATTAATGTTTGAGCCGCGTGGTCACGACATGATGAGTGGAAGTATTTTATACCCGCCACATGATGAAGAAAATGACGTCGCAGTTTTATTTATTGAAACAAGTGGATGCCTCCCAATGTGTGGTCATGGTACCATTGGAACAATAACAATAGGAATTGAAGAAGGGCTTATCATTCCAAAAATTCCTGGAGTTGTTCGCATGGAAACACCTGCCGGCCTTATTATGGTAGAATACAAAAAAGAAGGAGAGAAAGTAAAATCCGTAAAGCTTACCAATGTTCCATCATTTCTTGCAGCAGAAAATATTATTGTTGAATGCCCAGGTCTTGGAAAATTAAACATAGATGTTTCGTACGGAGGAAATTTTTATGCGATCGTTGATGAGCAGGAAAACTTTAAAGGCCTCGAAAATTATTCCGCCGATCAATTAATAAGCTGGAGCAGGGTGATACGAAAAATAATAAATGAACAGCACCGGTTTGTACATCCTGAAAATTCTACTATCAATAGCTGTACACATATCTTATGGACAGGAAAAACCCTGGATAAAAATTCTTCTGCAAGAAATGCGGTGTTCTATGGTGATAAGGCAATAGACCGCTCACCGTGTGGTACCGGCACTTCAGCAAGAATGGCTCAATGGTTTGCAAAAGGTAAATTGAAAGAAGGCGACACATTTATACATGAGAGTATTATTGGATCTAAATTTATTGGCACGGTTGAAAAAATAACAGAAGTTGGTGGTAAGCAAGCAATCATTCCAGGCATTGAAGGCTGGGCAAAAATATATGGACATAATACTATAACTATTGACGAGGATGATGACCCTTATGCATTGGGCTTCCAGGTGCTATAAAATTATATGGGTGATACAATTTTGACTTAATGACTTTTTTTATTTAATTACTTTGACAGATGGCAAGTATAATCATTATTGGCGGAGGTATAATTGGATTGTGCAGCGCTTATCATTTATTGCAGCAAGGACATAAAATAACAATACTTGATAAGAGTGATATGCTTGATGGATGCTCTTACGGTAATGCCGGGTATATCTGTCCCAGTCATTTTGTTCCAATGGCCACACCTGGTATTGTTAAACAGGGATTTAAATGGATGGCAAATTCAAAAAGCCCTTTTTATGTACAGCCCAGGATGAGTATGAGCTTAATTGACTGGGGGTTCAAATTCATAAGAGCTGCAACAAAAGCACATATTGAAACTTCGTCTATCCCTTTACGTGATATTGCATTACTCAGTAAAAAAATGTATGAAAATTTACTCAGTATACCCGGCTTTAATTTTTATTATGAAAAAAAAGGACTGCTTGATTTTTTCAAAACAAATGAAAATGAACATCATGCAGAAGTGATTGTTGAAGCATCAAAAAAATTAGGGCTTGATGCCCGCCTCTTGAACAAACAGGAAGTGCAGCAAATGGAGCCGGATGTAAAACTAGATATCAAAGGCGCAGTGTATTATTCCTGTGATGCACACCTATATCCAAATAAACTAATGAAAGATATGATCGCTTATCTCAAAGAAAATGGCGTCACTATCAAGACACAGGAAGAAGTGAATAATTTTATTTTTGAAAGTAATAAAATTAAAAGTGTAAAAACAAATTCATCAGAATATTTCGCTGAACATATTGTATTAGCTACCGGTGCATGGAGCCGTGAAGTGGCCGCCAGGCTAAAATTAAAAATTCCAATGGTTGGCGGAAGAGGTTATTCAGTTACTTATGAAAATTCACCATACAAAATAAATTATCCGATTATTTTGAGTGAAGCACGGGTGGCTATTACACCTATGGCAGAAAATAAGATAAGGTTCGGCGGAACTATGGAGATCACATCAGTTCATACACCTCCAAAAATGAACAGGGTAAAGGGAATTTTAGAATCTGTAAAAAAATATTTACCTGAATTTGATATCCCTATGCCGTCAAAAGATAAAGTATGGTATGGCTACAGACCATGCTCTGCCGACGGATTACCTTATATTGGTAAAGTAAGTAAGTATAAGAATTTAGTGATAGCCACAGGTCATTCAATGTTAGGATTAAGTTTGGGTGCAGGCACAGGAAAATTAGTAAGTGAAATTATAAATGATCAGCCAATGAGTATGAACATAGCACCCTTTAATCCCGACAGGTTTAATTAGATTAATTAAAAAACAATTAATGGTTTACTCATGAAAAAAAAACTAAAAATATTTATAATGCTGGGTGGCATTAGCTTTACAGCGGTTACTGCGCAAAATACTTTTCCAAAAATTGAACCTGTAAATTTTTCATTTGTAAATATTACTGATAACTTCTGGAAGCCGCGAATTGATAAGGTGGCAACTGTTACAATCCCGGTTTGTATAGATCAGACGGAAGTGAAAACCCCACGACTTAGAAACTTTGAAAAGGTAGCAAGGAAGAAAGGTGAAAAACACGAAGGTATTTTTTATGATGACTCCGATGTTTATAAAGCATTGGAAGCAATTGCTTACTCATTAAAAAATAATCCATCCAAAACAACAGAGCAAAAAGCGGATGAATGGATTGATAAAATCGCAGCCGCACAATTACCTGACGGATATTTAAACACCTATTTCACGTTGACAGATTTAAATAAAAGATGGACAGATATGAGCATGCATGAAGATTATAACGGAGGTCATTTAATTGAAGCTGCTGTTGCATATTATGATGTTACAGGTAAGAGAAAACTACTGGATGTTGCTATAAAATTCGCTAATCACTTTGATTCATTATTCGGCCCCGGCAAACGTCATTGGGTTACAGGTCATGAAGAATTAGAACTTGCCCTGGTAAAATTATTTAGAGTTACAAACGATAAAAAATATTTGAACCTTGCCGACTGGCTGCTCAAGGAAAGAGGTCATGGTTATGCAAAAGGCTATACCTGGACAGATTGGAAAGATACTGCGTATGCACAGGATGTGTTGCCGGTAAAAGATCAAAAAGAAATTACCGGCCATGCTGTAAGAGCCATGTATTTATATACGGGTGCAGCTGATGTTGCTTCACACACAAATGATACAGGCTACATGCATGCAATGAAAAGCGTTTGGGAAGATGTGGTATATCGCAACATGTACATAACCGGTGGCATCGGCTCTTCCGGTGGCAACGAAGGCTTTTCAATTGATTATGATCTGCCAAATGAAAATGCTTATTGCGAAACCTGTGCATCAGTAGGCATGGTACTTTGGAATCAAAGAATGAATTTACTAACCGGTGACAGTAAATATATAGATGTGCTTGAAAAAAGTTTATACAATGGTGCACTGGATGGTTTATCACAAAGCGGTGACCGGTTTTTTTATGGTAATCCCCTGGCTTCAAATGGAAAAAATAAAAGAAGTGAATGGTTTGGCACTGCTTGTTGCCCTGCTAATATTGCAAGGCTTGTTGAATCCCTGGGTAATTACATTTATGCAAAATCAACTAATGGAATCTGGGTTAATTTATTCGTTGGAAGTAACACTAATATTCCTTTGCAAAAAACAAAAGTTACTATACAGCAGCAAACAAATTATCCATGGGATGGTAATATTAATTTGTCAGTTGATCCCGAACACACTGCAAAATTTAAAGTTTATATCAGAATTCCGGGATGGGCACAAAACGAGCCTTCTCCCGGTAATACTTATAAATATTTAAAAACCAGTGATACTCATTTTACGGTTTCTTTAAACAATAAACCTGCATCTTATCAAATGCAAAACGGATATGCATTAATTGAAAGAATTTGGAAAAAAGGCGATGTCGTGCAATTAAATTTGCCAATGGAAGTAAGAGAAGTTGTTGCTATTGATAGTGTAAAGGATGATCTCAACAGGCTTGCATTGCAAAGAGGCCCGCTTATTTATTGTGTGGAACATCCGGATAATAATGGCAAAGCCATGAATTTTATTATTCCTGATAACACAATTTTTACAACAGAAGAAAAAAATAATTTATTGAATGGCATCATAACTATTTCAGCAAATGTACCTGTAGCAGTACCCAATGCAGATGGCACTACAATTACTACTGAGAAAAGAAAGATTACCGCTATTCCTTATTATTCGTGGGCTAATCGTGGATCAGGACAAATGGAGGTTTGGCTCCCGAGAAAAATTACAGATATAAAATTGGGAAGCCAATAGATTGCCTTTTATTTCTTTGGAGTAGAACCTTCTTTATTCTTTTAATACAATTTTACTTAAACGCCAGTCATAGCCGCTGTTACACACTATAGACAAGGCTTTCAGCCGTTCATCTTTTTTGATTAAAAACAAATTAGCAATATTGCTAAGAGGAGAATCTATGTTTAAACCACGGCCATTGAAATCTTTTTGGAAGACACGATGTGCATCTATATTTCTTTAATGATCCACTGAAGTGAAATTTATCCTAACAACAGTATTCAACAATTAATAAGATTATAATAATATCCAAACCACCCGCCAACAGCTACCATTTAAAATGGTAGCCGTTCAATTATATAAAAGGACTTTTTAATCAATTGCTTTTTAATTTTATTATAACTTAACCTCTTCGACGAACCAGGTATTCTATAAACCAATAAACCTTTATGGACTTCAGGCAATAATTTTAATAAAGTTGGTCTTAACAGATAAACATTTTTCCAGTCATACATCCCAATATTTAATTGCGGATTTAAATATTGCAAGTGTATCTTTTGTTCCATTATTGATTGTAAATTAAAGAAATCTGGAACATTACATTGCGTATATTTATGAGTTGTACGAAACTTAAACAAACTTCCTCTCAAAACAATCAAATGGAGCCTAAAGACATCATAGCAATAATCGTAGCATCAATAACTTTTGCAGGATTAATTAATGTTATTCTTTATCAATTATTTTTCCTCCCACGTTTTAATAAAACATTCAAAAAGTTTGAGTTTGAGTTGAAACAAAAAGATTTAGTAAATCAAGAGCAATGGAAACATAAAAGAGACGCTTGCTTTAATGCTTTAAATATTGCAGACAACATCATAAGTAACTATACTTATCCAAATGTAAAAGACGGCGATATCAAGCCTGGAAAAATAACTACTGAAGAAGTGAGGAAATGTTTTAATGACTTAGCTTGCTCTTGCACTGGTACCGAAGTAATTGATATTGTTAAAAAGATATTATTTGAATCTATAAGACCTGATATAATTGTTGATCTGAGAAATGCAGTGAGAAAAGAATTAGAATTTGGCAACACAGAGTTTGACACAGATAGAATAAATGCATTTGTAGGAAAAATTGGTTTTGATCCAGAAGTAAAGAAATAGCTTCGTACAACAAGGCGGTTTGGCAATATAGCGGGCGACGAATATATTCTCAACTTTTTATTCGCTAAGCGGCTTCAGTTCCAGCCGACGAATAAAGCCGAGCAATAGAATAAACAATGAACTTTTATTTATAAATTTAGCAGCGGTTACGG